>NZ_CAJMXD010000186.1:0-5725 GCF_905219685.1 Barnesiella sp. CU968 | reverse complement strand
GCTCACCATGTCGGCAGCCATGATGTAGGGAGTGATCGGGAAGTTCAGACCACCGAGACGGCGGGGCATCGACATGCCCATCAGACCCGCCTTGCGGCAAGCGTCAAGATTCTTCTTCGTGCCATCGGCATATATCACGCGGCTATTCTCCACGCGGGGACCGTTGTGATCCACATCCTCTGCGTTCTCGGCGATGATGTCGCCGCAGATCTCACCCACGATATCGAGCACGCGGTCATAGCTGTCCATAGCGTCCTCGAAATTCTGTGGTGCGTAGTCGAATTTGTCCGCATCGGCGAAGTTTCTCTCCTTGAGCTCCACAATCTTCTTCATCATCGGATGATTGAGGTGAAGTTTCAGAGCCTCGTTATCTGTATAGAAATTAGCCATCTTGTTTACTTGGAATTCTTTTTGTAATATTTGATTAATTTGGGAACGACATCCTCCATCTTGCCTGTGATCACGTAATCGGCGATCGTATTGATCGGAGCCTCGGGATCGGAGTTGATGGAAATGATGATCGAGCTGTCCTGCATTCCGGCGATATGCTGGATCTGACCGGAGATTCCGCAGGCGATATAAAGTTTGGGACGAACTGTCACACCGGTCTGTCCGATCTGACGGTCATGGTCAACCCATCCGGCATCCACAGCAGCACGGCTGGCGCCGACTTCTCCGCCCAGCACATCGGCGAGCTTGGCAAGCAGCTCGAAATTCTCCTTGCTGCCCACACCGTAACCGCCGGCAACCACAACGGGAGCACCCTTGAGGTTGACTTTGGATTTCTCGATATGACGGTCAATCACCTCAACCACATAATCTTCGGGTGAAGTATATTTGTTCACGTCAAGATCTATGACCTCGCCTGTATAGTTGGAATCCTTGACTTCCTTCTTCATCACACCCTCGCGCACTGTCGCCATCNGCGGACGGCAGTCGGGATTGACGATAGTCGCCACAATGTTGCCTCCGAAAGCAGGACGAATCTGAAGGAGAAGATCCTTGTACTCGGTTCCTGTCTTGGCATCCTTGTGGTCACCGATCTCAAGCGCGGTGCAGTCCGCTGTCAGACCGCTGTGAAGAGCTGACGACACGCGGGGACCGAGGTCACGCCCTATTGCCGTAGCACCCATAAAGGCGATACGAGGCTCAATCTCCTTAAATAAGTTTATAAGGATCGAACTATGAGGAAGCGATGTATAAGGATAAAGACGATGATCCTCCACTTTATATATGCGGTCAACGCCATAAGGGAAGATCTGTTTCTCGATATCTTTCAGTTTGTCGCCTGCCACTACAGCCTCAAGTTTGATGCCGAGCTTATCGGCAAGCGTGCGACCTTTGGTGAGGAGTTCAAGGCTGACATCAGCAACCTTACCATCCTCATATTCGCAATATACGATCAAATTATTCTTGTCTGTTGCCATAATGTTTAGCCGATAGTGTGGTTAGCGATTAATTCTTTGATGAGGCCTTCAAGTTCCTCGTCATTGTTCTCAATGCGACGTGCATCCTTAGCGGTGAAAACAACGTTCTCTATACCTTTCACCTTTGTCGGAGAACCGGCAAGACCGCACTGTGCGAGATCAGCCTCGACAGTAGCTGCTGTCCATTCCCCTATCTCAAGATAAGGACGCGCTGCAACGAACGCCTTCCTCTCTTCATCATTTGCTATTTCTGAAGGCACTGCGGCATATTTATACTTCTGAACATTGCGTGCGTTGCGAGGGCGGCATTCGTCGGCAGAACCGTTGACGGTAATCACGAGAGGGAGAGGTGCCTTGACTGTCTCCACCCCACCTTCAAGGCGACGCTTCACTACAACCTTGCCGTCTTTGACCTCGATGATCTCCTCGGCGTATGTCACCTGAGGAAGTTTCAGTTTCTCCGCGATCTGCGGTCCCACCTGGGCTGTATCGCCGTCGATTGCCTGACGTCCGCCGATGATGAGGTCATAATTCCCTATTTTGCGCACTGCTGCATTCAAAGCATATGATGTCGCGAGTGTGTCGGCACCGGCGAAAGCACGGTCTGAAAGCACTATGCCACGGTCAGCACCGCGATAAAGACCTTCACGGATCACCTCCGCGGCACGCGCCGGACCCATGGTGAGCAATGTCACCGTAGTGCCGGGATACATCTCTTTCAACTTAAGGGCCTGCTCAAGAGCGTTGAGATCCTCGGGATTGAAGATCGCTGGAAGCACCGCACGGTTGATTGTGCCGTCTTCCTTCATCGCATCCTTGCCGACATTGCGGGTGTCGGGCACCTGCTTGGCCAATACAATGATGTTCAAACTCATAATTTGTATATATTTTGTCTGTTGATTATTCTAAGTTCTCGAAATTCCACATTTGGCGACAAAGTTAATAAAAAATTCTTAAAAATGCTCATTTTTATTTCAGTTGTGCACCCGTTCTTATTTATATTGCTGTTGTCTGTATGAAATAATTTGATTAATTTTGCCATTGGCTATACCGCCTTGCCGCAGACTCGGAAACGGCTGCTGGTGCAGCGGAACAGCTGTATAATTCACCCAAACTGCGACATCAATGAATTGTTTTAAATATTTACCGGTCGCCTTGTTGTTTGCCGCCGGTGTGTCAACCGCTCCGGCTCAGACAGTGGAGGAATCGCTTGCCGAGGGGCGCGCGGCTTTCATGAGCTATGACTTCAAAGGTGCGGCGCGTCATTATGCCACCGCCCGAAAAAAAGCGAGAAAGAAAATCCCCGCCGAGCTGGAAGAGCAGGAAAGGGAACTGATGAAGGCGGAGAATTTCCTTGAACGAGTGGAAAAACTGGTGATTCTCGACAGTATCACCGTGCCCAAAACCGACTTCTTCAAAGCTTACAAGCTGCCGTTTTCTGCCGGTAATCTCGGCAATTCGGATGCGGTTCCTTTCGAGAATACGGATGCGGATTATGTTTTCACAAACGAAGGGAATGATTTCAAGATGTGGGCGCAGCCGGACTCGACGGGAACGTACAGAATCGTGGAATCGATCAGACTCACAGACGGCTCATGGCACGAACCCTCCGAGACTCCCGATGTACTCAACAACGGCGGCAACGCGATCTATCCCTTCATGATGTCTGACGGCGTGACTCTCTATTTCGCGTCAGACAACGGTGAATCGCTCGGCGGATATGACATATTCGTCGCAACACGCGACGCCGCCGACGGCGAATACCTCCAGCCGCAAAACATAGGCATGCCTTACAACTCCCCTTATGATGACTATCTGCTCGCCATTGATGAACTCAACGGCGTGGGATGGTGGGCGACCGACCGCAATCAGCTCGGCGACTTGCTTACAGTGTATCTTTTCAAGGTCAATGACCTGCGCAGGAATTACAATGCCGAGGAGACAGAGAACATACCGGATTTCGCATTCATCCGCGACTACAAGGCGACATGGGGCGAGGATGACTACACCCCTCTCCTTGAAGGAATCATGGCAATAACCCCGGAGCCTATAAAAAAACAGGTGGATTTCATATTCCCGATGAAGGGAGGTGTCACATACACCACGCTCGATGACTTCCGCACTCCGGGTGGAAAGACAATGATGAAGAAATATCTCGCGGCAGAAAAGTCTTTTAACGATAAACTTGCCAGACTTGCCGAAATGCGTCGTAAGTTTTCGATAAACAAAGGAAGTTCGATGAAAGCGCAGATACGCTCTCTTGAGAACGAAACTGAGAAAGACCGCGAGGCTCTGCGCAAGCTTCGCAGCGATGTCTACCGCACTGAAGAAGGCAGATAGCAGAACCGCGATATTGCCACATGACCAATTTCCGACTAACAAAGAAAAGTTATGCTTTCGTTTTCCATAGCACTCATCATACTTATAGCAGGATACTTCACATACGGCAGATTCGTATCAAAAGTTTTCGGACAGGATCCCGCTCGCCCCACTCCGGTAAAGCAACACGCTGACGGAGTGGATTTCGTGGAACTGCCTACATGGAAGGTTTTCCTCATCCAGTTTCTGAACATAGCGGGGCTCGGTCCCATATTCGGCGCGATAATGGGTGTGATGTTCGGTCCGGCTGCTTTTCTATGGATTGTTTTCGGCACCATTTTCGCCGGTGCCGTTCACGACTATCTTTCGGGTATGCTGTCAGTGCGAGACAATGGCGCATCGCTGCCGGAAATTGTAGGAAAACAGCTTGGAAACGGAATAAAGAACACCATGCGCGGTTTCTCGCTGCTGCTTATGATTCTTGTAGGGGCGGTGTTCGTATATAATCCCGCCGACCTGCTTGCCATGATGACACCTGAAAGTCTCGACCGACTTTTCTGGATAATTGCTATTTTCGCATATTACATGCTTGCCACTCTCCTGCCGATTGACAAACTTATAGGGAAACTCTATCCGGTATTCGGATTTGCCCTGCTTTTCATGGCTGTTGGAATATTGGCTGCACTTTATGCACACTCATCTTCAATGCCCGAAATATGGAGCGAATTTTACAACCATAAGGCAAATCCTGAGGCGAGTCCCATATTCCCGATGATGTTCGTATCTATAGCGTGCGGTGCGATCTCCGGATTTCACGCCACCCAGTCGCCGATGATGGCACGTTGTCTGAAAAACGAGAAACATGCGCGTCCCGTGTTTTACGGCGCTATGGTGACAGAGGGCGTCGTTGCTCTCATATGGGCTGCCGCTGCAATCACTTTCACCGGCGGTTACGACGGTCTGCAGAGTTTCCTTGGCAACGGCAGTCCGGCAATATTGGTCAACGATGTGTCGAAATCGTGGCTCGGCACAGTCGGAGGAATACTTGCCGTGCTCGGAGTAATAGCCGCCCCGATAACATCGGGCGACACCGCCCTTCGCTCCGCAAGGCTTATAGCAGCTGATTTCATGGGCGTGAAGCAACGCAAGATAACAAAGAGGCTCATGATCTCACTGCCTATTTTCGGAGTCTGCTTCATCATAATGATGCTCCCCTACGAGGCATTGTGGAGATATTTCGCATGGTGCAATCAGGTGCTGGCGGTCTTCACCCTGTGGGCACTCTCGGTCTATCTTGCGCGCAAGCACAAGTTGTATGTCATTACGCTTGTTCCGGCTCTATTCATGACTGCTGTGACTGTAACCTATATATTCTTCGCCCCTGAAGGCTTTGGTGCATTGACTGACCGTCTTTTCGGAGTCAGCATCGCCTATGAGTGGGCCCTTGCCGCAGGACTGGGCGTGACACTGCTCTTGCTTGTGCTGTTCGCACGTTTCCTTCGCCTCAATTCAGACAAGAGGCTTTCATTACCTACTAAAGTTGCCGAATAACCATGGATGTCACCGACATAACAGAATCAATCAAAAATACAAACAGATATAATTTCCATTCTCATACCGAATTTTGCGACGGCCACGCCCCCATGGCGACAATGGCGGAAGCCGCAGCCGGCGATGGCTTCGAAATCTGGGGGTTCACCCCGCATTCCCCCATTTGTCTCGACTCCCCGTGCAACATGAAGTCCGGAGATATCGGGACATATCTTGAAAAGGCTGCTGAACTTAAAGACAGATATGACGGCAGCATGAAAATACTGTCTTCTCTTGAAATAGATTATATCAGTCATGATTTCGGTCCGCATATCGACTATTTCCAAAATATGCAGCTCGATTACAGGCTTGCCTCGGTGCATTTTGTCCCGACTCAGGATGGTGTATGGCTCGATTGCGACGGCAAGTTCGAACGCTTCTCCCGATAT
>NZ_CAJMXD010000185.1:0-5731 GCF_905219685.1 Barnesiella sp. CU968 | reverse complement strand
GTAGGGACGAGTTCAGTATCTAAAATTTAAATAAAAAGTAGATAAAAAATTTGGATAAGAAAAAAAAAGGTAGTAACTTTGCACCGCAAAAAGGGAAGCAATGCTCATGCATTCTTTTTCTCAAGCATGACTCCGTGGCTCAGTTGGTAGAGCAAATGACTCTTAATCATTGGGTCGTGGGTTCGAGCCCCACCGGGGTCACAATCAAAAATGGCAAAACGCCGTAAAGCACTGAAATCGCTTGATTTTCAGTGCTTTTTATTTTTGCCAAAATTTCAGAATGGCGCAGAATACAGAGGTGGTGAGTGAGTCATTAGTGAGTACTCACGTTTGTGAGTAATTCGACTCACGGTTGGCAGAAATCATCAGTGAGTCGGCTGAAACACCGAAAGTTAAGCCGTTATCACGCCTCACAAAGTGGGGTTTTGAGTATGGGAACGAACCTTTGACCCGGTTGGGGTCGCAATTTTCAGAGCTTCTAAACACTATTTAACTCTTGAAATATTCTTTAACCATAAATCCCCGCTCAAAACGCTGTTTGAAGCCGATTTCTGCGATTTGCACCATTTTGCACCGTGAGCCGGACTCACGGTTTTGGTGGAATACAGGCGTGAGCCGTCCAATCAGTCATATCCGTGATATTTGATGTTCTTTCTCGTTTGGTGATGTCGGCGAAAATGATTATATTTATATAACCATTAAACCCACAGAGAAATGACACCAGATTCTTATTTTACTCTGACTTTCTACGCAAGGAAGCCAAAGACAGAAAAGAGCGAATATCCGCTCTACGCCCGTATCTCGGTCGGAGGCCAGATGACGGAGTTTACAATCGGTCGTTCAGTGAACCCTAAACACTGGAACCAGAAACGCAACCAGAGCGATGGCACATCGCGCCGCGACAAGGAGCTGAACAAATTTCTTGAGATGGTGCGCGCCCGTTTCTGCGAAATTCACAACATGCTCATCCGTGAGAACAAGCTGGTAAATCCGGCTGTCCTTAAAGCGCATTACATGGGAACTATGGAGAAGCCCAAAATGATGTGCGAGGTGTTCCGCGAGGCAAACGAGAAACGCAAGGAGGAACTTGACCGTGGAGACATCGTGAAGCCCACCTATCAGCGCTGGACTCGTTGCGTTGACTATCTGGAAGACTTCTTCAAACTCCACTACAAGACCGACGACATTCCGATAAAGGAGGTTACATCGGGGATGCTTGACGACTTCGAGCATTTCCTTCGCATGAAGAAATCCTGCGCCAACAACGCTGCCGTGCGTTATCTCCGCTGCGTAAAAAACGTGTTGCAGTATGCTCTCGCCCACAAGTGGATAGACCACGACCCGTTTATCGGCAAGAAATACCAGCGTACATATAGTGAGCGTCAGTTCTTGACCGAGGCTGAAATAAAGACCATTATGGATCTTGACCTGAAGGAGTTGCCACGATTGGAAGTAGTGCGTGACACCTTCGTGTTCTGCTGCTTCTCCGGACTTGCCTTTTGCGACATGAAATCACTCACCATTGACGACATACAAGACGATGACAAAGGCAATACTTGGATACGCAAGGCCCGTGCCAAGACAGGAGAAATGTGTATAATCCCGATGCTTGACATACCCCGCCAGCTCATCAAAAAGTATTCGGATCATCCTGTTGTGAAGGCTACGGGAGTAGTCATGCCGGTGATTACCAACCAGAAGATGAACGCCTATCTGAAAGAGATTGCAGATTTGGCGAAAATCAAAAAGCATCTGACAACCCATGTGGCGCGCCATACATTCGCCTCTATGTCGCTCTGCAACAACGTGTCCATCGAGGTAATATCCAAGATGCTCGGACACAGCGACATAAAGACAACGCAAATATACGCCAAGATGCAGGATCAAGCCGTGTATGATGGTATGGCAACCATGCGCAGCAAATTCAACAATGTGCAGGTGGTATAAATTCGACTGTCACTGAATGAAATAAATGCGGTCATCGGTATTATCCGGTGGCCGCATTTTCGGTTTCAGTATTTGGGGCGGTATGTGGATTTCAAAAACTCCTCCACATCATCATCTGCATAGAGTATCTTGCCGTCAAGCCTGTAATAGGCTATCTGCCTGTTATCTCGGTATTCCTGCAATGTGCGTCTTGAAATGTTGAGCTTTTCCGAGAGTTGGGCATCGGTATAAAACTTTTTACCCAAGAACGACGGATGTATTTCAGTATTCAATCTCTCAACGATTTCAAGCACTGTAAGACTGTCGGCATGGAAATTCCCTATTTCATTGCTGTCACGGGTATATATTGTTCCCATTTCTCGGTACAGCCTCTACCCGTTCAAGTAATCCGAAAGCATCTCCGGCGAGGAACATAGACCCTTTTCCGCTCTTGATGAACCCTATACGTCCGCTCTTTTTGAGTGAGCGCGCTTTGGACTCGGAGATATGTAGCAACTCACAGAGTTCCTGCAACGTAAGCCAATCATCAGGCTCTTTGTTTCTTACGCGCTCGAAGAAAGTGATAAATACTTTCTTCAAATATGACATTCGGCTGAATATTTCTTCAAGTTCGGATTTTTCGATTTGAACAAACTCTGGCATAAATTATTGGTGGATTAAGTGGTGGATGGGATATGTGTTTGAAAAAAGAAGGCGGGTATCCCTCCCGCCTTCTCACCACTAAATCCACAATCAAAATAAATTATGACTGCGATTCAGTGGCAAAGTTAGCGATTTTTATCGGATTATGCGCTATGGTCAAGCGGCTATTTTTCAATCACGATATAAATTATCGCTGTCGTGGCGGTCATTCGTTTTTGGGTATGTAGCGCAGAATGTCGGTGACAGTATCGGTGAGCCATTCGCCGAAGCCCTTGACGGCTTTTCTGCCTGTTATTGTGCCGTAGGGTATCTCGTCAGCTCCGTATTGCCCCACCAGTATGCTGTGGGCAAGATTGTAGGGAGCGAGGTCAAGCAGCAGACGGTCGCCTTCTGGCGTGCAAGCGATAGTGCTGTCCTCTATCGTGATGAAGCCCTTGCGCATAAGACCTTCGAGTGCCGTGCCGTATTGGTGTACGGTGTGGCAGTAAGGCATATCGGGGTGCGTAGTGTCTGCGGTCAGCGTCGCATATCCGGTGAGGTTGGCAAGTGTCGGAACAAAGCTGTATGAAATGGGCGATACCTCTTTGACCGGAGCCATCATCTTTTCGACTATGGTGATTGTCTGTTCCGATGTGCCGGGGTATTCGGGCTTCGGCTTTCTCACCTCCCATCGGCAGGTGAATGTCAGTCCGGTGATTTCAGCCGTCACAGTGGCATACTGTTTCTTTTCCGATGGCATTGCCGCCACTTCCATGCGCCCTGCAATAAGTCTGTACAGGCTGCGCTCGGTCTTTGTGGCGCGTTTGGACAGTCGGCGCAACACGGTTATGCCGTTGCCGGCGTCCGGTGCAGTAACGTATGGCGATGAGATAAAGCCCTGCTCGTAGAGCTTCTCCGCAGTCCTGACGGTGAGTGACGGCATAAAGCCGAAATTGTCGAATGCGTCCATCTGGAGAGTGAGCATCGTGTGGAGTCTGACTGCCGGCGCATCTTCCTCCGTGACGGTCATCCGCGCCTTGACGGGTTCGCCGACAGGGATGGTGTCAACGATTGCGGCGCAGACCCTCTCGCTCTGCCAAGACTGATCAGAAACGAGGTGCAGCCCTCCGTAATCGAGGAAGATTCTGTACGCCTTCGGCTGGGCGTCATATTGAGCCGCCTGTTCATCCATGTCACCGAGATACTGCATGGCTACGACCTCCTTGCGTGTCAGCGGCTCGCCTTCGTAATACCAGCGTTTGAGAACCCCGGCGAAATTATATTCAAACATCATGTCCATCGCGCCTGCCACAAGACCTGACTGGGCGAGATTGTGCAGGTGACGGCCCTTCTCTCGCTTGGAGAATGAACGCCGGATAGATGCACGGGTAATGCGGGGAAGCCACATTCGGCTCGTCGGATGCCCGACACGGAAGTGACGGCAGATGTTGAAGAAACGCGCCTGTGCGTCGGCTCCCTCGTCTGAGGCAAAGACAACCTCTTTCGCATTGCGGAACAGCGGTTTGAGTACGCGGTCACGTTTCTTGTCGGTGACGGCGATCTTGAATTTCTCCGGCACGAATGGCAGACAGCCGTTAGCAGCCTTGTCAAGACTGACAGGCTTGATGAAGCCTCGGTGAACGTAGGCGACGGTGATGTCGCCGTTGGTATATACCCCGTATGCCGGGTTAAGTGTCGCCTTCAACGCTTTGGCGACGGCTATGGCTATGCGGTATTTTTCGCATACAATCAGTTGTGTCATAATTTTTGTGGGTTTAGTTGGTGAATGTTTTGAAAACACGGGGAGGCCGCGCGCACCTCCCCATGTCGTGAAGATACTTGTCAGGATATTGACAGGTTGCCGGAGGCGGGATATTTGTCGCAGTGGATTTATGGATTCAGTGGTCGGATCTATGTTCCGGCAGACGTGTCAGCGAATCGCAGTCGTTTTGACTGTGGATAACGGATGAAGTGGTGAGGCGGCTACGGCTTTGGAGTCTTGGGCTTGGGCTGGTGCTGCTTTTTCTGCTGCGCCTCGTCCTTAGGCTGTGTCTGTCCGCGCTGGAGCGGTTCATTCACGTTCTTGGTCGCCTCGTTGGTCTTGCCGTCATCGTTTACCGCCATCTGTGTTTTGCTTTCCTCGGCGATGCCCACCACCTTGTCGCGGTCGGGATATACGCGGGTGGTCTGAGGCTTTCGCTCTTTGGGGTCATATTGCAGGTATATGGTGCAGTCGTTGCCACTCCTGTCCTTGCCCTCACCGACAAGCACCTGCTTCCCGGCGAGGTAGTCTGCCTGTTTCTGCTCGTCGAGCGGGATATGGTACCACTGAGTCAGACGCTTGGGGTTGCCGTTGGCGTCATGCCAGTTGTCTTTGAGGCTTTGCCCGGATTGTTGCTCGCCCTGTTGCCGGTTCTGCTGTGCCTGCTGTGCCTCCTGCTCGTTCTGCTGACGGTACTGAGCCGAGTTGACAAAGGCGATGTCACGCTTGGATGCGTTGTATTGCAGGTCGGCGGTGAATTTCTGTCCGTTGGGGAGTTCGACGTGCTGTTCCTTGATAAGACCGCCGTTTTTGAGTATGCCTATCTGCTGCATTGTCAGATTTATATTGGCAACCTTCTGTTTGATAAAGATTTTATCGACAGGTATGCTCTCGATCTCGTTTGTGAGGCGGTCTATGCTCACGAGGCATTTGTGTACCTCTCCCGTCGCGGGGTCTTTGAGGTCAACGGCTTTGCCGAGATTGCCCGTGTTGGATAACTCCACCTTGTCCTCGGTGGTGAATGTGTAGCCCCGGAATGGCTGGTCAAACAACGGTTCTTTCCTGACGAAATGGGGCGTGAGCGAATATGTGCCGTCGGGATTGGTGCGGAATGACAGACGTGCGTCCAGCTTTTCGCCGCTTCCGTCGGGGTCGTTGACTTTATGTAGTTCCGGCGACTTGTGATGGTAAACCATCTGTTGGAGCGCGCCTGACTTTTCAAGATCCTCCCGGCTGATGCCCCATTGTTTTTCTATCTCCGCCCAGTTCACCTTGTCGGGGTCAACCGGTTTGATTTTTGCGGCGGGAGCCTTCATCTTGACACGGTATTTGTCAAGCATCTCCCTGTTGGTTTCTGGGTCGTTGAGCATTTCCGCCATAGGCTGACTCACAGCCTCGTAG
>NZ_CAJMXD010000184.1:0-5739 GCF_905219685.1 Barnesiella sp. CU968 | reverse complement strand
TCATCACACTGATAGGATTGCATACATTTTGATTAAACATGAAATATAGAGGTTATGAAAAAAATATTTAACAAAGAGTTTATAATTGGCATTTGCGTGATTACTGCAATTGTTATATTGATTTTCGGGATTGACTATCTGAAGGGAATAAATCTTTTTAGTCCGGCAAACTTTTATTACGCCTCCTATGACAATGTCGCAGGTCTGGAGATCTCTTCACCTGTAACGGTAGACGGCTATAAAGTCGGTCAAGTCAGAGAAATCCAGTTTGATTATGAAAATCCAGGGAAAATTAAGGTGTTGTTGGCTTTGAACAAAAACCTCAGAATACCAGTGGATTCAAAAGCTACAATGGGTTCAACATTAATGAGTGGCAATTTCATTTCTATTAAACTTGGCAAAAGTGCTGAAAAGATCCCGGTCGGAGGTGATATTGAATCATATGCCACACCTGATCTGATGGCATCGCTCAGCGATGATGTCATGCCCGCTGTCAATCAGATTCTCCCTCGCGTTGACTCGTTGTTATATAACTTAAACCGACTTGCAGGAGACCCGGCTCTGATAGCCTCGATAGAACGCCTTGACGGCATAACAGGTAATGTCCTTACAGCCACAAGCGGACTTAATTCTACAATCAACAGGGATCTTCCGATTGTGATGACAAACGTAAAATCTATCAGTCATGGGCTTGATACTGTCACAGCCAACCTCGGCATATTATCGTCTCAGCTCAAGTCTTTACCTCTAAACAACACTGTAGAGAATGTAAACGCCCTTACAGAAAATCTGACAAAGTTCACTAACCAGCTTAACGACAAAAACTCTACATTAGGATTGCTGATGAACGATCCTGAATTATATGACAAACTCAATAGAGTTGCGGCAGATGTGGATTCATTAATAGTCGATATCAAAAAGAACCCCAAACGTTACATTAGCATAAAGTTATTATAACTTATTTTTTAAGTAAATATACAAACTCCAATAATAGAGGTGCTGCATTCTTATTTGGAATGATTCCAAATAAGAATGCAGCACCTCTAAATATCTAAGTTGCGTTTATTAAATAATTTCAAGATATTAAAAAGGTAGTTCAGGGATTTTGAATTATTCGATTAAACTCTTATAGTTCAGCTATATAACACTCTTAAGGTCAATATGCGTCAGAATGAATCCACGGTCTTTGCAACAATTTGATTCTCAAAGCAGTATAACCATAATAAAAATTGCAAACATTTAACCATTTTTTTTTATGGAATTTTTGTTATTATTTTGTAGTCCAATCTGAGAAAACAATGGAGATGGACTTTCAAAACAAGTGGAATAAATGCCTTGAACTGATAAAAGACAATATCGGTTCCGATCGCTTCAACACGTGGTTCGCATGTGCGAAGCCTATCGCATTTGCAGAGAACCGTCTCACGTTGCGGTTGCCTTCATATTTCTACTATGAGAAATATGAAGATGACTTCTATGAAATACTGTCCAAAGCGTTGAAACGCGTTTTTGGTCAGCAGATCAGACTCGAATATGAGGTAGATGTTGTTTCAAACGACAATAGTGCTAAAGTCAAGCTTGAGAGTCCTCAGCAGTCTCACGTTCTAAAAAATAAGCTTGTAAATTCCTACCATAACACTCCAATAGAAAAACGCGAGCCGAATTTTGACCATCAGCTCAATTTTTCTTTGAACTTTGAGAATTACTGTGTAGGCGAAAGCAATAGGTTGCCAGTAACTATTGCCGAGTATATTGCAGATAATCCCGGAAAACCGGAGTTTAATCCATTCTTTCTCTATGGTAATGTCGGAGTCGGGAAGACACACCTTATTCAAGCTATCGGCATCCGCATAAAAGAGCGGAATCCGAATGCAAAGGTTTTGTTTGTGCCAATGAAACACTTCCAGACTCTCTATGCACAAGCGACAATAAACAAGGATGTACCGGGATTCATAAACTGGTTTCAGATGATGGATGTCATCCTGTTTGATGACCTTCAGGAATTATCCAACAAGACAGGTACAGCAGAAGCTCTTTTCCCAATATTCAATCACCTCCAGCGCAATCGCAAGAATATTATTTTCACATGCGACCGTCCGCCAATGGAGCTTGATGGAATTGCAGACAGGCTTATCGACCGCTTCAAATGGGGAGTAGTGGAACCATTGCCGAATCCGGACTATCAGCTTCGAAAGAAAATACTTGAGTTCAAATCTAAAAAGAACGGTCTTGGTTTGCCGGAAGACGTAATAGATGCAATTGCTACTGAAATAGATGGGTCTGTCCGTGAACTTGAGACAATCGTCAACGGTCTCCTCACTCGTTCTATTGTCAAAAATGCTCCGCTTTCCGTTGAACTGGCAAGAGAGGTAATGAGTCATGTTGTCAAGAGAACGGAACGTAAGCCTATAAACTTCGACATGATTGTGGAGTCAACAGCTGAGTATTTTAATCTCAATCCTGATGCTATATTCTCCCAAAGCCGACTGAGAGACATAGCAGATGCCAGACAGATGATCATGTTTCTCTCTCACAAACACACACAACTGTCTTCTCCTGCAATCGGAGCTAAGCTTAACAGGAAACATGCCACAGTGCTTCATGGCATATCGTCGATAAAAGACAGGTTGCAATTCTCAAAAGAATTGCATGATGCTCTTGAGGCAATAGAAAGCGAGTTATTCAAATAAACAGAATAAAATGAAACAGGGACTCCTCAGGAGTCCCTGTTTCATTTTATTCTATTCAGGAGGTCAGCACAAGTCCATTTTAATTGCATCTATAATCAGATCTATTGTGAGTCTGTCAATACCGGCTTTCTCAAGAGTCGGGACATCTGTCTCAAATGCAGACTGAAAATCCTCAAAACCGCTACCGGCTGATTTTTTGTATAATGCTGTCGCTTCCTTTATATTTCCAGAAGCAAGTTTGACATGTGCGGCATTCATTAAATCTATTGCAGTCGGGTTTGATTCAAGCAATTTCTCATAATAAGAACAACTTTTATCATAATTGCCGTTAATAAATTCAGTCCATCCGATTGCGCGCCATATAGCGGCATTATCCGGCTGAAGATAATTTGCATGATAAAATGATCTCAATGCACCGGCTATATCTCCAGATTCAAGATTAGCGTATCCGGCATTCATTATCAGCGATACGTTATCAGGATCTGCAAGCAAAGCTCTCGAATAGTATTCGGCTGCTGCTGCATAATTGCCGTTTTTCTTATTGATAAACGCGAGTTTTTTCAACAGCCATGTTCCAGAATCACCGAGCAATTCAGATTTACGATAAGCGGCAGCAGCCTTGTCATATTGTTTGAGAGCCTGATATGCATATCCTATTTTTTCCCAATAGGAATAATCCTCTTCCGAGGAGTTTTCTATAGCCTTGAATAATTCAAGAGACTCTTCATAGTATCCACGCTTGAAATAGAATTCACCTATTAGCTTTATGATTTCTTCATCTGCCATCATATCTCCGACAACAGGAAGATCAAGGAAGTTGAACGGTTCTGAGAATGGATCATCAAACTCGCTTTTTTTTCTGAAAAGCCGGAAGAACCTGTACAGTTCCCGGATAAATACAACAGCAGCCATGCTAAATTCAGGTTGAGATTGCTTCTCAAGCAATTCGGCAGACTGTTCCATCATCTGAGACAATTGCTGCTCAAACTGTCCTGTCATCATGTTCCTTTGCTGTTCCGGCATGGTGGAAAATGCTAAAACAAGAGAATATTTGTCAGAATCACACATATTGACACCGAATGTAAGCATGGAGTCAAGAGATTTGCGACTGACAGAATCCAGATTTACATCAGGATTATCAATGTCAAAAGGAAGAAACCATGCGCTTACATTGTTAAAAAACGGGAAACCCTTAAGATTGGAAAATGTCACCATCATGAGATCCGCGCCTTCAGATTGCATCTCAGTGAGTTCTCTCATCTTATCTGCAATGCCGTTTTTCTCAAGTATTTCCTCCCATTCAGGATTATTGTCAAGCATTCCGGACTCGAAATCCATTGCGGATTCTTTCATTTTTTTCAATACGTCCGGCTTAAGTTTCATCAATTCGGGAATAACCTCATCTCTCATTTTTGCCGTTACCCTGTCAGTATCGCGTGTTCTTATAATCTCCTTCACAACACTTCTCAGACGGCTGTATGTAACCAAAGAATCCTGCCATAACTGAAGTCTGGCTATAATCTTGTTGTCACATACTATTCTTTTCCGGTGTTTGCGCAAAGCAAGCACTGTTCCGACAAGCGAACACGCCGATATTTCTTGTGATGCAGCATTCTCATAAATATCTATAAGGGAGACAAACTTGTCACGGTCAAAATATTCCAGCAAAGACAATGTAATGGCGGATATCAGATATCGTGCCATCTCAGGTGCACCGCTTTGATTGATTATTTCTACCAGCATGCCGCATATATCCTTGTCATTACGCATTGTCCAGACTGTATCAAACAACTGACGCATGAGATTATACTTGTCAACAAGAATAGAACGGACATCCGCCTCGGCCGCCTCGGCAAGACTGAGTTTTGCCTCAACCTCTTTCAAACGATTCCATAGCACTTCAAACCGCAGGTTTCTATGTCTGCATATCCTTGCGGTAGAAAAATATACATCAGGGCTGTCAATGACAAGTTTATCAAGAAGAATATCATTTGCAATTTGCCTTAATGATGATAATGTTCCGTCATATACTTCACGGCGGGTTTTATCTTCTACTCCTTCTATAAGGTAGTGCACCATATAACCATAGGTCTGGCGAAGCCTTTTCAGGTTGTCTGTAGCCTTATAATTCTGTTCTTCCTGCGCGATATTTTCCAGAATAACGAAAGCATCGGCGACATGATTCCCATCAAGCAGTCTGCCTACTTCATTTATCTTGTCTTTTATAGATTCCAAAGTCATAATAAACAGATTTTCATCTTACAGAATGAGGACAGGATGACCTCACTCTCTTATAATCAACAAATATCTCGCCAAAAATTATTTTTGATACTTACGCAGAATGTATTAATTTTGTGTTATAATAATTAGGCATGTTTCTGTTTGCCGGAAGGAAAATACGGACAAAGCGTGCAGTCAAAAACTGTTTTCAATTAACTGATGATATTTCAGATGAAAACATTTCATGAATAATTTTCAATCCGGGACAAACCGGACACAGTCTAACAAAATATTAAAACATATGGTTATTCAACGTTGGCAATCTGTATTGCTGTTTATTACTGTTGTGGCTATGGCTGCTTTTTCTTTATTGTCGCTCGGTCAGATCCAGCTCCCTGATTTCACACTTGATTTCACAGCCCTTGGGTTTTATATCGAAGGTATCTCAACCAACGGCAGCGCATCAGGGTATTATATGTATACATTACCGTTATTCATAGTATCAATAATGAGTGCAATAATACCTTTGATAAATATATTTCTTTTTCGCAATCTGCGTCTTCAGAAGAGTTTGTGTCTTATTGGAATATTGTTCATATTGGCAGCCGTCTCAATCGGATGCGGATATGGTTACTGCACATTTGCAGAAACACATGTCTCTTGGTCTTCATTAATAATCGCGCCGCTTCTTGCCATTATAGCAACTATTATGGCTTATTCGCGAATCAATTCTGATCAAAAAATGCTTAAGGCTGTTGACAGAATAAGATGATAAGTATGTGACCCCGTCTTGACTTATTTACGAAAGTCAACAGGTAGTTTTCACTCC
>NZ_CAJMXD010000183.1:0-5743 GCF_905219685.1 Barnesiella sp. CU968 | reverse complement strand
TGTCTAGTCCGGAAAAGTGTTGACCGTCAGATTCAACATTTTTTAGTAAAATGTGTGAAGAAAACAAAAAATTCTGGGACGAATCTCAGATTTCGGCAATCAATGCCTGGCACAGCAGCGGAAAAAGTTTCAGTCAGATTGACGAGGAATACAATTTTGCGGTCGGAACATTGTTTACAATAGTAAATGCAATCCCGGACTATCGCGGCACACGGTCAAGCATCAGCAAATGGCTGCGCCGCATGACGGGAGCATTAATTCCCGGCTCCGGATGCCGGACAACAAAGGCCATATCGTCCCTGGCAACTCCGGCACAAACGACAAAAAAGAAAGGAATGACAAAGAAAACCTCTCCCTCTACCAGGCTCACGGATACCGAGCAGACCATACTGGATCTAACACGCAAGTTAAACGCCGCCACCAGAAAGATAGAGAAACTGGAGGCTGACAGGAAAAAGGCAGAGCTGCGTGAAGAGTTCCAGAGTGGTGTCATCGCCGAATACAAGAAGCTTGTAAAGCCTGCGCAGTCAAAAAAATCAACTACCAAGTAGCCATGCGCTTGCGCATGTCCCGTGACCTGAGTGTCAGCGAGGCATGCGGGTTGCTTGGGGTGACTAAACAAGCGTGGTATGCCTTTTTCAAAAGGTCGTTCAAGGATGCCATTGACGAAGACCGCATCCTGGAATGCGTTCGCTCGATACGAGAGGATCTTCCGGCACTCGGAGTCAGAAAGATGAAGGACAGGTTACGTAAGGAGTTCTGTCTCGACATAGGCCGTGACCGCCTGTTCGATATCATGAACAGGCATAATCTTCTGATACGTCCCCGAGTCCGCAGGACAAGGACAACCTTCTCCGATCACGGAATGAAGGTCTATCCGGATCTACGGAAAGACTTCGCGCCTGATGACATAAACCAGTTGTGGGTAAGCGACATAACATATATATGGCTTCCTGATCAGAATACATTTTACTATCTGTTTATGATTACGGATGCCTATTCGAAGAAAATAGTGGGATGGGAGATTGCCGATAACATGCGGCATGAGAACGCCATGACGGCATTGAAGATGGCTTTCAGGCAATGCAGGAGAGGTCAGCATCCCATACACCACTCGGACAAGGGACTTCAGTATTGTGCCAAACCCTACGTGGAAATGCTTCGTAGACGCCACGCCCGAATCAGCATGACGGAAGGGTACGACCCACGTAACAACGGAATTGCCGAAAGGGTAAACGGCATACTTAAAGAGGAGTTTCTGAAGCATATGGACGTAAGGAAGGACAACATACGGCAGGTGCTGGAGGATGTAATCAACACTTACCATACCCGCCGACCGCACCTCAGTCTCGGCATGCTGACTCCCGATGAAGTGCATCGCGGAGCGGTACCCGGACGTAAGCTCTGGAAAAAATATTACCTGAAATCTGCATGAGTCAAGATTTTTCAGTACTTTTGCATACCCCAACCGACGGGACTGACGGTGATTGCACTGCAAGTCTCAAAAATCCCCGGGGCATCGAGCCCCGGAGGATTTTACCCNAACCTCGGGGATCTCAGGCTCATACCTGCATGTCTCCACAGTCTTCGGACTGTTTAACATTCATTCATAATCTCAAACCCTCTGACCCGTCAATATTTTTCAGGACGCCACAACCCTTAAAATATTTAAGAAAAGTACAAATTCATAGATTAATAAAGTGGTAATCCACTGAAATACAGCGGTTAGCACAATTAACATTNTTAATTTGTCATCGTTGCAGTCTGATTAGCTGCAAGTTAAATGTTAAATGAGAGACTAAACTGTCAAACTCCCGATTTTTTGCCATCTCACCCTCAAATTCTTTGCAGAAATCATCTGCAATACAAAAAATTTCAGTAACTTTACTTTCGGTAATCATGATACAGTATTTATTGTTTGACACCTCTAAATTACTAAATAGCAGCGAAATTACCAAAAGAATCGGCAACTTTTTTTAGCTGCCGATTCAACTTTTTTATGGTGTTCCTTATCCCGAATTCGCGTTAATAATAAGATAGACCGGGATGATTGCCTTATCAGCATTGTCTCGGTCTATAATTATATTGCTATTATAGTGTCTAATCGATTGACTTAAACATAGCCTCTACAGATGATGTATCAATGGGAGGTTTAGTCCTCAATTTTCCACTAATAGCTTCCTCAAGAGCGGCCTTTGTTATCTCATTAGGCTCATTATAAGCAGCTTCAAACAATATGCTCTCAACCAAATTGTCAAGGCTACAATGCTCTTGTTTAGCCATATCTTTAAGACGTTCTATGAGATCTACTCTCAGAGAGAACGTAATTATTTTCTATTGAGCTGATGTCGCCATTATGTTATTTTTGAGTGCAAAGGCACAACGAATCAAGCATATCTCCAACCAACAATGCTGATTCAATTTTCGGAGAATGAACAATCAAAAGTGTTACTGTGTTTTAACTCTGTTTGCATAACTCATTATTTTTTTAAGACTATACGATTAAACAATTACGCGAATGAAATACCTGTTCAAAGGTCATCATCCATGGTTGCTTGTGCTGGTGATTGCTGTCGATATTTTTTTCAGCACAGACCATCCGCCACTCTATTTTATCAAAAGGAGAATCAGAGTTCAATGCTAACGTTTTCTTTTTATTGTCATTGTCGCCGGACTTGCACTGTATGCTTTGCTCGTCGAATTTCTTTCAGGCAAAGATATGCCGCTAATCGGCGAAACAGAAGAAAAGGAAGCGAAGAGTGTACAGCAGATTCCTGTATCGCAACCGGTTATTGATACCAATTCATCCATTCCACAGGCTAAAGAAAAGCCCTTATCTCGTGGTGATTTTGGGGATATGATGCTTAATGTTGTAACTAAATTGCATCAAGAAAAGGCAATCCACCCAGAAGCATCATTGAAGAAACATGATGACAACAGAGTCGTATCCTTCAACATAAATGACATGAAGGAATCAGCCGCGAGTTCAGCCGCCAAACCGAGGGCTTGAAGGAAGCGGCGGAAAGACTCCGGGAACGGATGTATAGCATCGTCAACGGTGCTGTATGGGCGGCAATACCCAAGTGGGCGTATGCCGTGGTCATAGCTGTTTTCGGCATTGCCGTCGGGCTTGGCATCTTCGAGCGAGTCAGCTATGACGCTGACGGCATCCGTAACATGATGCTCCGAGAAGAAGCCATGATGGTAGGCGGCAACCCCGAAGACGTGTCACTCGACTGGAACGCGGTCGGTGCCTGTATCCGCTATTATTTCGACAACCGCCGCAACATCCAGTTCCGTTTGTGGGAATGTTCCGAAAGCCACCTCGGAATCCCTGATATGACCCTCATCGTCATCAATATCAGCTTCCGAGGCCCGGCCGACACCGTCCACTCCGAAATGACCGCCTTCGTCCACTGGCTCCAGCAGACCGCAAAGATCAACGGCTTCCTCCACTTCGCCGATGAGAACCGCTGTCCCCTCTCAGCCGACCAAGTCCCCGGCTGTAGCATAGCCTGTTGCCGCCTCTGACCCTACACTACTAACGCTCCTATAATCCCTTGACCGACACCCCGACAAGACCAACCCTCTTGCCGGGGCGTCTTAGTAAAATTTCGTATATAATTCTTGGATTGCATACAATCGGATTGTAACTTTGTTATTACATTATGACAGATGTTATGACAACGGAGCAGCGTAGCCGCTGTATGGCGGCTATCAAGGGAAAGGATACGATGCCGGAGATGATTGTGCGAAAGTATCTTTTCTCCTGTGGTCTGCGTTTTCGGATTCAAGTCAGGAAACTGCCGGGGAATCCTGATATTGTACTGCCGAAGTACAAGACCGTCATTTTCGTCGACGGATGCTTCTGGCATGGGCATGAGGATTGCAGGTATTTCCGCTTGCCAAAGTCCAATGTCGAGTTTTGGAAAGCGAAGATTGAGCGCAATGTTGCCCGCGATGTTTGCAACGAAGTCGCGCTGAAAGCTCTTGGTTGGCGTGTCGTCCGGGTATGGGAGTGCGAGCTCCGTAACAAGGTTAACCGCGAGGAGACACTCAATAGGATTTATGACAGCATTACCTCTTACGGCACCAACGGCTACAGCTTTGAAGAAACCGATATTTCAACTGCCGCAGAACCGGAATCTGACTATTCTATATAACATAAAATTGCATGAAATGCAATTTTATGAAATCGGTTTTCAATTTTATGGCGTGATATAAGAGATTTCTCGGTAGAAATCGTTATCTTTGCGCCATTGAACAGAATAAAACATCATGGGCAAAGATATAAACCGAATCAAAGTCATGCTTGCGGAGAAGAAGCGGACAAACAAATGGCTTGCCGAACAACTCGACAAAGATCCAGCAACAGTCTCCAAATGGTGTACTAACACAATTCAGCCGAGTCTCGACACCCTTCTCAGGATAGCCGAACTCCTTGATGTGCAGATTCAAGAACTCGTAAGAATGCCCGAATAATCGCTCTAATTAATTCTAATGGCTACTGTCACTAAAGATATACAGGAAGAGTCTGAAAAAATCACTAAGGTAAAACGTATAATTAAGAAACGTACGGAAAACCTTGAAAAAAAAGACATTCAGCCCACTTCTTTGGCAAAATGTACTTCATGGAAGGAATTGCCGTTTTCTCATCCTGAAAATACAATCCGCATCGGGACAGTGTTTTCAGGTATTGGGGCTTTTGAACATGCCTTCCAGCGGCTTGGTCTAAAGCATAAGATAATGTTTGCCGGGGATATTGATGCCAAATGCAAGCATAGCTATTTCGCCAATTATGAAATCAACGAGGATGATTGGTTTACTGATATTCGCGATTTCAATGCAAAGAAGTATGCCGGGAAAGTTGACATCGTTGTTGGCGGCGCTCCCTGCCAAGCTTTTTCGATGGTTGGGCATCGTTTAGGATTCGAAGATGCAAGAGGCACCCTGTTTTATGAATTTGCCCGCGTGGTAAAAGAAACACAGCCTAAAGTTTTCTTGTTTGAAAATGTAAGAGGTCTTCTTAATCACGATAAGGGTAGAACATGGCATGTTATACATGACATTTTTGAAGAACTGGGCTATGATGTAAAATTTAGAGTCCTTAACAGTTGTGACTACGGTATTCCTCAGCATAGAGAGAGAGTTTACTGCCTCGGATTCCAAAAGAAAACAGATTTTGAATATCCGGCTCCTATAGACTTGGAGTATCGCATGTACGATTTCCTCGAAGACTTCATTGACACAAAGTATTTTCTTAGAGAAAAAGGAGTTAAATTCGTCACCAGCCACAAAAATCGGATGAAGAGCTATACTCAAATCAATGGAGACATTCAGTTATGCCAAAAAAGAAACCAGCAATTCAATTGGCATGGTGATTTTGTGTTTCATCCTGATTCTGAATTAACGGAACATAATACAGATTTCGACGAGTTCATTTTCGATGTGAGAGACGTTGAGGAGAAGTATTATCTTTCCGAGAAAGTTGCCAAATACGTATTGGCAGGAGGCACGAAGAACTTCAAGACTTCAACAGAGACAGATTTGGATGTAGCGCGTCCCTTGCTTCAGTCAATGCATAAAATGCACCGGGCAGGTGTTGATAACTATGTAACTCACAAAGGACGCATAAGGAAATTAACTCCTCGTGAGTGTCTGCGTCTGATGGGTTTCAAAGACTCTTTTAAAATAGTCGTGTCAGACACATCCGCATATCAACAAGCTGGCAATAGTATCGTTG
>NZ_CAJMXD010000182.1:0-5823 GCF_905219685.1 Barnesiella sp. CU968 | reverse complement strand
AAGTACGACCTCTTAAAATCAAGTACCGAAAAATTATTCATATACAAAAAATTTTCGGTATATGGAAATTAAAAAGTTAGTGATTAACTTTGTAACCGGAAAGAAAATTTAAACCGGACAGATGGCATACGAAAAGAAAATACCTGTGGACCTGGATTGCCCGTTACGGCTTACAATGGGTCTTATTGAGTCGAAATGGAAGTCCTGTATCCTGGTCGAATGTGATAAACGAAAGAATGTGATACGGCAATGAATGTAGAGGAGCTATTGTCAAAGCGGATTCATATCCCCCAAATCAAGAGAATGGCGTTGTGGGCGTCAGGCTCAAGAGAAAATATAGCCACACTATGGAGTCTTGCCCTGTCTGAATGCCGGATGACGAGTGTGAATGCACTTTGGACAATGACTCATCTGCCGGCAACAGATGCAGAATGTCTTGAATCCATGCGAAATGAAATGATTGATATGCTTTTGTCTGAGACAGACACAGGCAAGAAACGCCTGCTTCTCCAGCTCCTGAGAAATCAGGAATATGATGCAGACGATATACGCACAGATTTCCTCGACTTCTGCATGTCTAAGATCAATTCCGAATGTGAGCCATACGCTATCAGATGCTTCAGCATCTATGCGGCATATAGGATTTGTCAGCATTTCCCGGAACTGATTGCCGAACTTGAAGAACATCTCGATATGATGCAGTGTCAAACCTTATCGCCGGGACTGAAGAGCGCTCTCAGGCAGACAAAAACAAAAATCGCTAAATTGGCTGATTCTCGTGATAAATGTAGGAAAATATGAATATAGAAGATTTTCGCAACTACTGCCTTTCAATGGACGAGGTGACGGAGAAAATGCCTTTTGGAAAGTTCGCGCGCCGATATGATTCCATATTGGTGTTCTATATCCTTGACCACATGTTCTGTTTCGTGGATATTGACGATTTTACATCTGTTACAGTGAAATCCACTCCAGATGAGGTTGATGTGATACGTATGAATCATTCATCGGTGAGCAACCCGTTGAATCAGAGCCTGCGCCATTGGATACAGCTTAATCTGAACGGTGACGTTTCAGACAACGAGATCTACTCGCTTGTGAGACGTGCCTATGATATAATAAAAGCAAAATACACCCCGAGACGAAAGACATAATTACTCATTATTCGTCTAAAATCATTAATTTTGCAATCAAAAGAGAGATTACATCTTGAATATGGAACAAAGTTTCAATTCCCGCCTGTTGGATAATGCAGTTGCCGAGCTTGCCAAACTTCCAGGTATTGGTCAGAAGACAGCCCTGAGGCTTGCGTTACATCTTTTCCGTCAGGAAAAGAATGTAGCGCTTGATCTCGGCAAATCTATCATTGATATGCGGGATAATATACGATATTGTAAATGTTGTCATAACATAAGCGAAAATGAAATATGCCCAGTATGCAATGATCCGCGTAGAGACCATTCGATTATTTGTGTGGTCGAAAACGTAAAGGATGTCATAACGGTTGAGTCCACCCGTGAGCATCGAGGACTCTATCATGTTTTGGGCGGTTTGATTTCGCCTCTTGAGGGTGTGAGTCCGGCAGACCTTGAAATTGACAGCCTTGTTGAAAGAGTCGAACAAAACAAGGTCTCGGAAGTTATTCTTGCACTAAGCCCTACAATGGAAGGAGACACAACCAATTTTTATATATACAGGAAACTCGCACACCTGCCGGTAAAGATAACAATGCTTGCACGAGGTTTGAGTATCGGCAATGAGCTTGAATATGCCGATGAACTCACATTAGGCAGGTCTATTCAGAACCGCATGCTGTTTTCCGATACTTTTCACGACAGGCAATAAGAAGCTGCTTAAAAATAACATATATGTTTCTTGAGAATGAAATAATAAAGCTTCGGCCTGTAGAACCGGAGGATGCTGAAACAATGTGGATTGTGGAATCGGATTCAGAACAATGGATGCAAAATGGAATGTCTGCGCCGCTTTCAAGACAGAATCTTACAGATTACGCACTTTCGTATGATGCAGATCCGGTGCGTGCCGGTCAGTTGAGGCTTATAATAGAGTCTAAACCGGAGAAAGAAATAATCGGGATAGCGGATTTGTATGATATTTCTGTGCAACATAGGCACGCTTTTGTGGGAATATACATATTTCCGCACGTAAGAAGGTCTGGACTGGCACTGGCGTCTCTCGATTTATTGGAGAGATATGCCTTCAATCTCTTGAATATACGGCATCTGGTTGCTAAAGTCATGGAAGATAATGCCGCAAGTTCAAATTTATTTGAAAAAGCCGGATATGTGTATCGCGGAGAACTTCCGGAATGGTATCAGACTGGTAATGAATTCAGGTCACTTAAGATACTCTCAAAGATTATAGCCGGATAAACGTGATACAAACTGCATCTGAAACTATAATTTTTAGAATTTCTGCTCATCAATTTGAAAATTCATGTCGATAATTGTTATATATTATAAGCCATAATGATTTGGCATGAAATTTGTTTTCATAATATTGACAGTATGTCCTAAATCTTTTAAATCAAATGTATCTGGACATACATAATAAACAACTTAGCATAAATGCATAGTAATCAAGATATACTTAATGTAATAATTGATGCGATACAGGATAAGAAAGGTTCCGGTATCACAGTGGTTGATCTCGAAGCGATTGAAAGTGCTCCGACATCGAAATTTGTAATTTGTCAGGGAAGAAGCACTTCGCAGGTTTCTGCAATTGCGGATTGCGTACGAGAGGAAATCCAAAAATCCATCGGGAGTAAACCATATAATTATGATGGTTATAGAAATTCACAATGGATCGTCATAGACTACGGCAATGTCATGGTTCATGTGTTTTTGCCGGAGTATCGCGAATTCTATAATCTTGAGGAATTATGGAGTGACGCGTGTATAACGAGAATACCGGATCTTGAATGACAGGTTTATGAACCTGTTTCGTTAAATTTGAATTTGAAAACCATAAATATATGAATATGTTTCAGCCAAACAAAGGGTCTCGCCCCGGTAATCGTAACAAAAAGCCTCTATTCAACATGTATTGGATGTATGCACTTATAATCCTTTGCATATTGGGGCTGTATTATTTTCAAGACAATACACAGACAAAAGAAGTTGACTGGACAGATTTTGAAAAATACGCGCTTGCCGGCGATGTAGACAAGATATATGTTTTTTCCGAAAACGGCATTGCCGAAGGAGTCCTAACACAACAGGGTGCTAAAAAATTAAAGTTCGACACCTCAAGAATGTCTGAAGGACATATGAAAATCAAAACCACTATCCCCTCTTCAGACAAGATCCAGGAAAAGATTGATTCCTGGAATCAGTCTCTGTCTGCCGAAGGAAAACCCGCCATAAAAATCAATTATGAGAAAGGTAGCGACCTTATGAAACTCTTCTGGTATTTCGGTCCTATAGTTGTCATAGTTTTCTTTATGGTCTACATGTCAAAACGTATGAGTGGAGGTCCCGGAGGTGGAGGAATATTCAATGTCGGCAAATCAAAAGCTATTGTCTTTGACAAGAATAACGGAACTAATGTAACCTTTAAGGATGTTGCAGGACTTGCAGAGGCAAAGGTTGAAATTGAGGAAATTGTAGAATTTCTCAAGAACCCTCAGCGTTATACTGAATTGGGAGCCAAGATTCCGAGAGGCGCGTTGCTTGTGGGTCCTCCCGGAACAGGTAAGACTCTGCTTGCAAAGGCTGTAGCCGGAGAGGCAAATGTCCCATTTCTTTCTATGTCCGGCTCTGATTTTGTTGAAATGTTTGTCGGTGTGGGTGCTGCCAGAGTGCGTGACCTTTTCAAACAGGCGAAAGAAAAGGCGCCATGTATCGTATTCATCGATGAGATAGACGCAGTGGGTCGTGCAAGAGGCAAAAATCCCAACATGGGTTCTAATGACGAAAGAGAGAACACCCTGAACCAGATGCTCACAGAGATGGATGGTTTTCAATCTAACAATGGTGTTATATGTCTTGCCGCCACCAACCGTGCGGACATGCTTGACAAGGCACTGCTTCGTCCCGGACGTTTTGACAGACAGATATATGTAGATCTCCCTGAACTTTCAGACAGAGTAGAGATATTCAATGTCCATTTAAGAAATATCAAGGTCAACAGCCGTCTTGATGTTGAGCAGCTCGCCCGACAGACTCAAGGATTCTCCGGTGCCGATATAGCGAACGTCTGCAATGAGGCGGCACTGATAGCCGNTCGTAACAACAAACCGGCTGTAGACTGGAATGATTTTATGGCAGCTATAGACAGAATCGTAGGTGGTCTTGAGAAAAAATCAAGAATTATCACCGATGATGAGAAATTCTCTATTGCCACACACGAAGCTGGTCACGCAACGATTACCTGGATGATACAATATGGAAATCCGTTGGTCAAAGTCACGATTGTTCCGCGTGGCCGTGCACTCGGTGCCGCGTGGTATGCTCCCGAGGAACGACAGATCATTCCTACGCAGGCATTGCTTGACACTATGTGCGGTCTACTTGCCGGACGTGCGGCGGAAGAGGTATTCACAGGACAGATTGGTACCGGAGCGAGCGACGATCTTGAAAAGTGCACAAAGATAGCACGTTCCCTTGTGCTCGTATACGGCATGAGCGACAAACTCCCGAATCTCAATTACAACGACTCTACAGGTCAGGATATGGGCTTTACAAAACCGTATAGCGATGAGACAGCAAGAATCATAGATGCCGAAGTTATGCGCATTGTTAACGAGCAATATGAAAGGGCAAAGGAAATCCTGCGGAAATATGCGGCTCAGCATAATCAGATAAGAGATCTTCTTATAGAAAAAGAAGTGATATATCATGATGATGTCGAGAAGATTCTTGGCAAGCGTCAATGGAAATCGCGTACAGATGAGATTATGGAGATAAATAAGCAGATTGAAAGTAAAAAGAATGAAACGGGTGAAAATAGCAATGGTTCGTCCGACACTCCGGTCTGTCAGACTCCATCGGAAGATTTCGGGGAAGATTTGGATTCTGAAGATCCAGGCACCCCTCCCCCGTTTAACAAGTAATTGAATAAGAGTACATTCTTTTAAATCCGAAGGTCTTGCGCGATGATAGCGCAAGACCTTTTACATTTTTTAGCAAGCTATATTTGCGTGTATCAAAGAAAAAATCTAATTTTAAGCACTTTTAACAAAGGTGGCTTAAACATATCTACACACAGTTTGTCTAAAAGTCAAAGTAACTAAGGAATAGAAGCTATGAGAAAATTATTCTACTGCCTGACCGCCATCGCATTGGTCTCGCCTCTGGGATTAAGCGCGCAGGAATATGATGACATCTATTACAATCCGAAGAAAGATAAGACAGCTTCCACATCCACCAAGAAGAAAAAGTCTTACTATATAAAGGATTTTGAAAATATTGACGTTGACGAATACAATCGTAGGGGTCAATATTACAATAGTCCTGTTGACACGATCGGCAAACATGCCGAAAACGATGAGGATTTCGTCTATACCCAGCAGATTCAGAAGTTTTACAATCCTACCATTGTCGTAGACAATTCAGACATTCTGCAGGATGTGCTACTGAACAGCTATGGTAATGTGGAGATTGTATTCGATAACGGATTGCCGACGTTTGCCCCGTTCTATGGCTATTCATGGCCATATTATTCCGGTTTCTATTACGGATGGAACGATCCATGGTGTTGGGGCTGGGGACCGGCATGGCGTCCGTCGTGGTCATGGGGACCTTCCTGGAGCTGGGGCTGGGGTCCGTCTTGGGGCTGTGGCTGGGGTCCGTCCTGGGG
>NZ_CAJMXD010000181.1:0-5846 GCF_905219685.1 Barnesiella sp. CU968 | reverse complement strand
CTCCGTGACAAAGGCACCGGGGCGGTCACAGACACACAGCACCACCTTGCATCCGGGGATTCTCCCCTGCTCCGCAGCCACCGTTATATTCTCGAAATTGCTGCCGTTTCCACTTGCAAATACCGCAATCTTCCTCATATAGGAATTTTATTTTAAAGTCACGCCTTCACCTTCGACAACTTTTCCGATCACAGACGCCCTCTCACCTGCCTCCGTAAGGATTTCCAACGCACGGGGCGCGTCTTCAGGACAGACGGCAAGCACCATTCCAATGCCCATGTTGAAAATGTTGAACATCTCGCGGTGAGGAATCTTTCCGTATTTCTCCAGCATACGGAACACCGGAAGAATCTCCCAGCTGCCTTCTTCTATTTCCACACCCTGACCCTCTTTGAGAATGCGCGGTATATTCTCATCGAAGCCGCCGCCTGTGATATGCGCTATGCCATGGACATCTATCTCATCAAGCACCTTGTGCACCTGCTTCACATAAATTCTTGTGGGGGTGAGCAGCATCTCGCCAAGAGTCTGGTCTCCCGTATCCTCATACTTCTGATCGAACTCGAGATCACGGTCCGACACAATCTTGCGCACAAGGCTGAATCCGTTGGAGTGGACTCCTGATGACGCGATACCGATAAGCAGATCGCCGGGTTTTACTTTCGAGCAATCGATAAGCTTGCTTTTTTCCACGGCACCGACTGTGAAACCGGCAATGTCATATTCACCGGGAGTGTACATGCCGGGCATCTCGGCAGTCTCGCCGCCGACAAGGGCACATCCCGCCTGACGGCATCCTTCGGCAACACCGCTTACGATAGCCTCGACAACTTCAGGATGATTCTTGCCCACCGCAACATAATCGAGGAAAATCAGCGGACGCGCACCCTGGGCGAGCACATCGTTGACACACATAGCCACGGCATCTATGCCGATAGTGTCATGTTTCTCCAGCGAGAAAGCTATTTTAAGTTTGGTGCCGACTCCGTCAGTACCGCTCACGAGAATCGGATGCTCGTAACCGAGCGAACCGAGGTCAAACATGCCGCCGAAAGCACCGATGTTGCCCATCGAGCCGGGGCGCTCGGTGCTCTTCACATGTTTCTTGATGCGGCTTACCACTTCGTAGCCCGCCTCAAGGTTCACACCGGACGCTTCATAACTTTTTGCCATATTATTTAAAGTAATTTATTGCGTTTTTAAATAGATTCTGCATCTTGTTGCCATGGATATTCTTCATCAGACCGTCGGCAAAACGCTCGGAATGTCCCATTTTTCCGAGGATGCGCCCGTCGGGTGAGATTATACCCTCGATAGCCTCTACCGATCCGTTTGGATTGGCTGGAGAGTCCATAGTTGCGTTACCCTCGGCATCGGCATACTGGAAGGCGATCTGACCGTTTGCGCGAAGTTGCGCGGCGAGTGCCGGAGAAGCCATGAACTTACCCTCGCCGTGGGAAGCGGCGATGCTGTGAAGCTCGCCGATGGTGAAGCCTTCGAGCCATGGAGAGGCAACGGAACCAACACGGGTGTTTACTATCTGCGAGATATGACGGTTTATATCGTTATGGAAGAGTGTGGGACTCTCAGCGGAAAGTTCTCCGATTCTGCCATAAGGAAGAAGACCTGACTTGACAAGAGCCTGGAATCCGTTGCAGATTCCGAGTATCAGTCCTCCCCTATCCTGCAGACGCTTTATTGCCGCCTTCACAGTGTCGTTGAGCAGGACATTGGCGATAAACTTGCCGCTTCCGTCAGGCTCGTCGCCGGCAGAGAAACCGCCGCTTATGGCAAGGATATGGCATTCATCGATATTGCGTGCCATCTCCTGAACCGAACGTTCGATATCCTCAGCGGTGAGATTGATAAACACGCTGCTTCTGACCACTGCGCCTTCACGCTCGAAAGCCTTGGTCATGTCGTAGTCGCAGTTTGTTCCGGGGAAAAGCGGGAGGAACACCACGGGATGCTCGGTCTTCTCACCCTCCCAGCGGCTCGTGCAGGCTCCGGAAGATGCATTCTCCACCTTACCCTCGACACCGCTTCTGTCAGGATATACCTTATTGAATCTGCCTCGGTTTGCCTCGAATGCCTCCCCTATTGCGATTTCCACGCCGTTCACGCGCAGTGCTCCCTCAACGGTCTCGCCTATGAGTTCCGCATTCGGGAAGTCAAGCGCGTTTTTGCTCTCCACAATCAGAGAACCGTGACCGAAATCGAACAGATCCTTGTCGGAAACACGAACATCCGCCCCGATTCCGTTGCCGAAACTCATCTTTGCGATACCCTCTGCAACGCCGCCGAAACCTACAGACCAGGCTGCGACTATATCCCCGCTCTCTATTCCCTTGCGCACATTTTCGAAATTGAGCATAAGTTGCGCGGTGTCGGGAGTGAGATCACTTTCAGGAGTATGACGCACGATATAGACACTATTTCCGGCTGCCTTGAATTCAGGGCTGACGACCTTTCTGGCATCCACAGTTCCCGCCGCGAAAGCGATCAGCGTCGGAGGCACATTGATGTCGTTGAACGTACCGCTCATGGAGTCTTTTCCTCCGATTGCCGGGAGACCGAACGCCAGCTGCATCTCCAGCGCGCCGAGAAGCGCGGCAAGAGGCTTGCCCCATGACTCTTCAGAGTTCATACGTTCGAAATATTCCTGGAAAGAGAATCGCAGACGGCGGAAGTCCGCACCTGCCGCAGTAGCTTTAGAAAGAGCCTCGACAACCGCATAAGCCGCGCCGTGGAAAGGACTCCAGCTGCTGATATAGGGATTGAATCCGAAAGTCATAATAGAGGCTGTGTCGGTATGATGACTTCCGACGGGAAGTTTCTGTACACTCGCCTGAGTCTCCGTTCCCTGGGTCGCACCGCCGAAAGGCATCAGCACAGTGGAGGCACCGATTGAAGAGTCGAACATCTCAATGAGACCTTTCTGCGAGGTCACGTTCTCATCCTCAAGATTATGCAGGAACTTCTCTTTGAGATCTCCGCCCGGAATCTCCCTTGCGAAAGGATCTCTGTCTTCGATTCCTGCTATACGCGCCTTGGCGAAATGACGTGCTCCTGCAGAGTCTATGAATTCCCTGCGGAGGTCAGCCACAAGCTCGCCGTTATAGTACATTCTCATTCTGCCAGAGTCGGTAACATCGGCGACATGGCGCACCTCAATGTTCTCTTCATGACAGTAACGCTCGAATTCCTCGCGATCCTTTGGTTCAACCACAACCGACATTCTCTCCTGCGATTCGCTGATTGCGAGTTCCGTAGGGTTAAGTCCGGAATATTTTGTTGTGACGCGGTCGAGATATATGTCAAGGCCATCGGTAAGCTCTCCGATAGCCACGCTGACACCACCAGCGCCGAAGTCGTTGGATTTCTTGATGAGACGTGTCACCTCCGGACGGCGGAAAAGACGCGAGATCTTGCGTTCTTCAGGAGCATTTCCCTTCTGCACCTCGCTGCCGCATTCCTCAAGCGATGACTCGTTGTGTTCTTTAGATGACCCGGTTGCCCCTCCTATTCCGTCACGACCGGTACGGCCTCCGAACATGAGGATCACATCGCCCGGCTGAGGACGTTCGCGGCGAACATCGGAAGCTTTCACAGCTCCTGCAACGGCACCGACCTCCAGACGCTTTGCGACATATCCCGGATGATAAATCTCACGCACATGCGTTGTGGCGAGACCGATCTGGTTTCCGTATGACGAGTATCCGGCAGCAGCTTTCAGCGAGATGACACGCTGGGGAAGTTTCCCCTCCATCGTCTCGGATACCGGCTTGTAAATGTCTCCGGCACCGGTCACACGCATTGCCTGATACACATAGCTACGCCCGCTCAACGGGTCACGGATCGCGCCGCCGAGACATGTGGAGGCACCTCCGAACGGCTCTATTTCCGTAGGATGATTATGGGTTTCATTCTTGAACTGAAGCAGCCAGCGTTCCTCTTTGCCATCTACGTCTATGTCCACATAAATTGAACATGCGTTGTTTTCCTCACTCTGTTCGAGATCTTCAAGAAGACCTTCCTTGCGGAGATAGCGGGCACCGATTGTGGCAAGATCCATAAGGCAAAGACTTTTGCTCTCGCGTCCGAGCTGACGGCGTATTTTCTTCCACTCATCGAGAGCGTCGCGGAGTGTGGCTGAAATAGCAGACTCATCTATGGCAATGTCGGTAAGTTCGGTTGTGAACGTGGTGTGGCGGCAATGGTCGCTCCAGTATGTGTCGAGAATACGGAGTTCCGTCTCATTTGGGTCGCGTCCTTCGGCTGTGAAATAAGACACAACCTCCATCAGGTCGTCACCGTTCATGGCAAGACCTTTCTCCTTGCAATAGGCTGCCGCTGCATCGGCTGTAATCTCACGGAAACCTTCAAGCACCGGCACCGGTCTGGCGGCTGCGCGTTCCGGCTTCTCCAGACGGTCAAGGTCTTTGCGACGCGCCTCCACGGCATTGATGCAGTATTTTGAGATCCGTTTCATCTCCTCCTCTCCTACCGACTCATCGAAAATCATCAGACGGCTGCTGCTTATCTCTATTTCAGCCGACGGCTCTATGAGTCTCACGCACTCCTCGGCTGAATGGGCACGCTGGTCGAACTGTCCGGGAAGACACTCAACCGCAAGATATGGCATTCCTCCGGTCTCCACTGTGTCAGAGACAGTGTCGGTGGCAGGCTCGCCGAAAACCCTGTAGGAACTGCGTTCGATAAGTTCAGGAGTGAAACCGAACAGATCATACACGCAAAGGAGTCTGAGACTCCTGATGTCGAGACCGAGATTGGAATTCAATTCACGGCGCAGACTTTCAGCCTCCGTGCGGAACTCCGGACGTTTCTCTACAAATATTCTTGATTTTAAAGCTGTCATATCGATTATGCAATATGCATTGTGAATTACAAATTAGATTTCAGATTCGAGAACCTTGCGTGCCTGCTCCGCACGGAATTCATCCAGTTTGAGTTTCATTGCGGGGTCTGTAACCGCCATAATCTCTATTGCGAGCAAAGCGGCGTTTCTGGCACCGTCGATTCCTACGGTTGCCACAGGAATGCCCGGAGGCATCTGCACCATGGACAGGAGGGAATCCAACCCTTCAAGACTGCGTGATTTCACGGGAACACCTATCACCGGCAGCGTAGTGAACGCCGCCACAACACCGGCGAGATGCGCCGCGCCGCCTGCGCCTGCGATTATCGCGCAAAGACCGCGCTCACGGGCACCCGAAGCCCATTCCTCAAGCTGCGCCGGAGTGCGGTGAGCACTCAGCACTCTCTTTTCATACTCGATTCCGAAGGAATCCAAAATTGCCGTGGCTCCCGACATAACGTTCCAGTCGCTTGTGGAACCCATCACTACTCCTACTTTCATATCTCTTCTTACCTGGATGTTGGTTAGTTAAAATTGCTATTCTGCTAAATTGCCGTTAAATAAAAAGCAGGAGGCGTCAGACACACTGCCTGACGCCTCCTTTTTATCTGTTCACAATTCTGCACGCGTATCCGCACGCCTCCCCATTCATGACCGCACGAAACGCCTTGCGCTTCCGGCGCGGCTTTCGCAGTATGGAATGGGATTGTTGTCTCATTGCTAATTGAAAAATTAGATTGCAAAGTTACAACTTTATTTTCAATTTTGCCAACATATCACCCCAAACTTCTGATGAAATCGTTGTAAATATTTTTATAAATAGTTTTACGAGTATCTCCGGAGGTTTTTCTCAGAAACTGTTTAAATTTAATTGTGAGGTTCATTGAGAGGATTTTATGAGGTGTTTTTATGAGTCGAGGAGGGAGCATAGCGGGCTTCTATGTTGCTGTACAAATGATTTGCAGAT
>NZ_CAJMXD010000180.1:0-5860 GCF_905219685.1 Barnesiella sp. CU968 | reverse complement strand
CTCGTGGTTCTCGGTTACGGTTCTGCCAAGAAACTTGGTTCTGTAGTAGGTTCCGTTGCCGTAGTCGGCGAGAAGCAGCTTGAAAATATACCCACCGCAACGTTCGTTGACGCTCTCCAGGGTCAGGTTGCCGGTCTTAGCATCCTCTCCGGAACGGGAGATCCCGGTGCTCCGAGCAATGCGATCCGTATCCGTGGTGTGAACTCACTTAACGCGGGCAACACTCCGCTGTTCATCCTTGATGGCGCGCCGGTGTCGTCAACAGTCTTCACTACTCTCAACCCGAACGACATTCAGAATATAACCGTGTTGAAAGATGCAGCTTCTGTTGCCGTTTACGGTTCGCGAGCAGCGAACGGTGTTATCGTGATCACTTCCAAGCGCGGTGCCATGGGCGAGCGTCCCAAGGTGACGGTGCGTGCCAATTACGGATGGTCACAGATGGTTGAAGACAATGTGGAGATGATGGATTCCAAACAGTATATCGAATTCCGTGACCGTATCGGATCTCCTGTCAGCGATAATATCCGCGATCTCGTAAATAAGTATGGTATCTCTACCAACTGGCGTGACGAAATGTTTAACTCCAGTGCCCCGACTTATTCTATTGATGCATCTGTTCGCGGAGGTAGCGAGAATTTGAACTATTATGTTTCGCTCAACCACTTTGACGAGGATGGTATCTCGAAGTATTCCAACATGCGTCGCGAGACATTGCGCGCAGCCCTCAACGTGAAGGTTAACAACTGGTTCCGTGTAGGTCTTCAGTCAAACCTCGGTTATACCAAATATCGTTCAACATCGGCGGCTGCTACACCAGGCGGTATTGACCTCAATAATCCGATGGTGCTTGCCCGTCTAGCTCTTCCGTATGATTCTCCGTATTATTATCATTTCGATGAAAACGGTAATATAATTTATGGTGACAAGGCACAAGCACTTCATTATTCGGTCAATAATCCCTATACTCCCGAATTCAATAAATCTATATGGAACAGGTATCGGTCAAGAGTAACGGCTAACGTTAATATGTTTGAACAGATTACTCCTATTGATGGACTGATAATCCGTGCACAGCAGGCGGTTGACGGTTATGACGCGCGTATCAATTGGGAGACCTATCCCTATGAATCATTCGTGACTCCTATGGGAGACCTTATTGGTAATCCTAAAAAGCCTGTTGGCTTTATGAATACGGGTGCAAACCAACAGACTTTTTCAAGGTATTATTCATTTACATATACGAACACAGCTGAGTATAATTTCAATATCAACGATCAGCACAATTTCACGGTTCTTGCCGGTCAGGAATCAATAATTTCCAGAGAGAACGGTTTCGGTGCTATTGTTCGTGGGTATACTGACAAGCGCACAATGCTTCTAACACAGGGTGTAACGGTTACTCCTTCAGATTTAACACAGACAATAGTGAACGAAACATTCAATTCACTTTTCTTCAAGCTGAACTATGACTTCAGCGACAGATATTTCTTCGAGGCTACTTACCGTCGTGACGGCAGTTCCAAGTTCGCTCCCGGTCACCGTTGGTCAAACTTCTTCTCTGTCGGTGGCATGTGGAACGCAAAAAAAGAAGCTTTCCTACAGCCGGTAGAATGGCTTGACGAACTTCAGGCACGCGTAAGCTACGGAACTACAGGTAACTCTTCGATTAATAATTATCTTTATTTCGGTTCTGTCAAACCATATGATGAAGGTTATGGAGATGACCAGGTTTCCTGGGGTCTTTCGAATCCTTCGAATCCTGACTTGACTTGGGAGACAGTGAAGTCATTTGACGCAGGTCTTCATTTCAGGGTGTTCAACATCCTTTCCGGAGAAGTTGATTTCTACAAGAAGACTACTACAGACATGCTCATGAGCATACCATGGAGTTATACCACAGGATTCAGCTCAGGTGCCGGCAATATCGGATCAATGACAAATACCGGTGTGGATGTTACACTCAATGCAGACATCATCCGCACGAAAGATTGGTATTGGGGTGTTCGTGCCAACTTCAACTACAATAAGAATGAGATCACCGAGCTCTTCAATGGCAGGGATTTTTATACTTTGGCATCCACAGGTCTTAGATATCAGGTAGGTCATTCAGCCGGTGAATACTACGCAGTGCGTTATCTCGGAGTAGACCCGCGTGACGGCAAGCAGATGTGGCTTGACAAGAACGACAACGTGACCAAGGTTTACAACGAGGAGCAAAATTCAGTGATGACAGGCAAGAGCCAGTATGCACCATGGAATGGTGGCTTCGGCACTAATCTCCGTTGGAAAGGACTTGCCCTCCAGCTTGATTTCGTATGGGCGGCAAAGAAATATATGATGAACAATGATGCATTTTTCTTAAACAATGCCGCTCAGGGACTTCAGGTGAACCAGTCTACAGATATGCTTGATGTTTGGTCCAAGCCCGGTGACGTTACTATGCATCCCGGTCCTTCAGAGACGGTTCAGTTTGACGATCGTTTAATCGAGGATGCATCATTTATGCGTCTTAAGAACTTGACATTGACATATTCACTACCTAAGAAATGGATGGAGGCAGCCAAACTTGAGAATGTGACTCTTCACTTCACTGGCAGAAACCTCTGGACCGTGACAAACTATTCGGGTTACGATCCGGAACCTCAGACAAATATGTATCAGTTCGCTTATCCCAACACCCGTCAGTATGAACTTGGCGTTGAGGTGACATTCTAAACACTGCAGAACAATTTATTATGAAAAAAGTATTTTTAAGCATATTGATTGCGGGCGCCCTGTTTACCTCGTGCGACATGAACGAGTTGCCGGCCGGTACTCTCAGTGACGAGACTGCAATCCAGACAGAGAAGGATGCCATGAAATTCAGAAACGGCATCTACAATAGCATACGTTCGCTGACGGGAGGTGGTTACATTGCCTATCCTGATATTCAGGCAGACCTATTTATCGGTACGGTAGTCAATGGTAACCGTATCGGTCCGATCAGTGCAGGTAACATTAATTCAAGCACGCAGGAATTCGCAAGTTTCTGGTCGGGTCCATATTCTTCGATTGCCGATGTTAACTATTTCCTACCCAAGGTAGAATCGCTTATGGCTGCGGCTGGTATATCGGATGCAGACCGGATTTCACTTCAGCGTTATCGCGGAGAAGCTCATTGGGCCCGTGCGTTCTTCTATTATTTCCTTGCCGATCATTATTGTAATTCCTATAATGTTGGTGATCCAAACGCCGCTAACACGGGAGTTCCTCTGATAACGGAATATAAGCCAACCGGAGATTACACTCACTATAAAGGTCGTTCAACTCTTGCCGAGACTTTTGCACTTGTGGAAAGAGATCTCGAGCAGGCGTATAGTGATCTTGAGGCTTATGAGAAATCAGGTGTTGACGGTGCTACCGCAAACCTTGCATCTAATGCGTCATATCTGAGCACTTATACTGTTCTTGCGCTTCAGGCACGTGTCGCATTGCTCAAGGGTGACTACGATACAGCGATTGCCAAGGCAGAGAAAGTTATCAGCGGACCTTACGAATTAAGCGATTACGATGAGTATTTAAACATGTGGGTTACAGATGCGGGTAAGGAACTGATCTTCGTTCCTTATGGGGATTCCAAGCAAGGTCCTTCTGTGCCGAGCACGGGTAGCGCATGGCTTTCGAATTTCGAAGGCGTTATAGATTATGTACCGTCATCAGATGTGCTTGGTCTATATAGCGAAGAAGATGTGCGTAACTATTCATTCTTTGATTATTTTGAGTTGAAGAACGAAGGTCAGGGCACTATGGCTATGTCGTTCATTAAATTCCCCGGAAACCCTGTGTTCAACACCGGCTCAGACAATGCGTTTAAGAATAAGCCAAAACCTTTCCGTCTGAGTGAGATGTATCTGATTGTGGCTGAGGCTGCAGCGGCAAAAGGTAATGCAACCGACAAAGCGAATGCTGCGCTTAATGCCATCCGCAAGGCGCGTATAGAGGGATATAATGACCAAAGTTTGAGTGGCACGACACTTATAAATGAGATTCGTATGGAGAGAGCCAAGGAGTTGATCGGTGAAGGATTCCGTATCAGTGACCTCCGCCGTTGGGGACTTGGTTTCACCCGTCCTGTAAATTATTCCGGATATCTCAGCGATCTTCCCTCTGTTCTCCTCCCTTCAAGCGTAGAGACTGTTTATCAGGCAGGTGACTACAGATATGTGTTGCCGATTCCTGTAGGTGAAATGGATAGCAACCCGCAGCTCAAAGGACATCAGAACCCCGGATATTAATATTTAACAAACAAATGCCAAGAATATGAAATATACAAAGATATTCGCACTAACGCTCGGATTGCTGTCGCTTACAGCCTGTTCCGACAAAGATGACTTCAATACGGCGCAGAACGTAACGGTGGAGATGGGCGTAAGCGAGCTTTCCGTGAATGAGAACGGTGGACGTATCACCGTCCCTGTTAAACTTTCGGGCGAGGCCAACGGTCCTGTCAAGGTGCAGCTGAAGGTAGAAGGATGCGGTGAGATTCCTGCTATGCCATATGTGGAGAACAACGGTGTGTGGGACGGAAACTATATAGTCACCTCAGAGACATTGAATATTCCTAAGGGTGAGACATCGGTCAGCGTTGAGATTCGCCTTATTGATGATATTCTTGAGACCGGCGATAGGACATTCAGCGTTACGATAGTGTCGTGTGAAGGCGCCATAATCGGAAATGTAGGCTCAACGATAGTTACGGTTATTGACAATGAGGCATTCCCCAACTATCAGTTGCTTCAGGGAGAATGGAAGATGAGCTATACGGATCGTTCGGGAGACCGGCAGATAGCCAACTTCTCTATCACCGGTTATGATGAAGGAACAGAGGAATATAATGCCGGAATGTTCCAATTCGGAGGAATTGCAGCAGATCTTTTCGGAACAAATGAAATCTGGGTACCCATGTATCTTGTTGAAGACGACCCCGACAGCGAGAAGCCTTACGTAGTCGTTCCCACGCCTCAGCCTTTCGCTTATTATGACAGTTCAAACTATGTATGGCTTTGTGGTTCGGATGTCTCCAACAAAGACTATAATTCATTGGTTAATGAATATCTTCTGATAGGAGAATTCGATAAAGCAACACAGACTATTACTTTCGAGCCAAATTCAAAGATGTGGTATGTAGTAGCCTCATTCACCTTCGACAATGTTGTCGGAGACGTAGGAACATTCTCGAACATGGTGATGACTCGTTGATAAGAATCGGTTAAATTCAGATCAATAAAGGGAAGATTAACCGCCTTCCCGTATTCAGAGGGGCGCGCTGCGAAACGCGCCCCTCAATCTTAATAATAGATGCTGTATGAAAAAAATANCCTTATTACTATTTATAGCCTTGTTTTCAAGTGCCGGATTCGCGTCTCCCCTTACTCCGGATCAGGCGTTGCAACGGATCAAATCGTCTTCACTCAGATCCAAAGGCATAAATAATACTGAAAACTTAACGCTAAGACATACATTTCTTACTGAAACTAAAGTACCGACATTATATGTCTTTGCCCACAACAATGACAGTGGTTTCATTTTATTAAGTGCAGATGATGCGGCGGCTCCGGTGCTTGGATATTCCGACAAAGGAAACTTCAATGCCGATGAGATGCCGCCCCAGATGAAATGGTGGCTCTCTGAATATTCACGCCAGATTGAATATGCCGCTGAAAAACAAATTGGAACATACACAAGCACTGCGAACAATGGATCTCGTAAGACCGTTGCCCCTTTGATGTCCACGCGTTGGAATCAGGACGCGCCTTACAACCTCTTGGTGCCGTCGAAGGACAGCCGGAACTATCCTACAGGCTGTGTCGCCACGGCA
>NZ_CAJMXD010000179.1:0-5864 GCF_905219685.1 Barnesiella sp. CU968 | reverse complement strand
AATGCTTTCCGGAGAGGTTTACGATGCAGTAAACCCGAGGTTTATTGAAATGCTTATGACTACGCGCGATAAGTTATGGGAATTCAATAATCTGCGTCCGTATGAAATGGATAAGATGAAGGATATCTTACGCGGATTGTTGGGTAGTCATGGCAAAAATTTCCATGTGAATCAACCCTTCAGATGCGACTACGGGTGCAATATTCATATCGGAGAGAATTTTTTCGCTAATTTTAATCTTACAATACTTGACGAGGCGGAAGTCAGGATAGGAGACAATTGTTTCATCGGACCGAATGTTAGTATTTTTACGGCGTGTCATCCGCTTGATGCCGCATCACGTGACACCGGAGTGGAGTGGGCGGAACCGGTGACAATCGGCGATAGCGTGTGGATTGGTGGCAATGCGACTATTCTGCCGGGTGTGACAATCGGTGACAATGTAGTGATTGGAGCGGGGTCGGTAGTGACCAGGAATATTCCTTCCGGAGTTGTGGTCGGCGGCAATCCGGCGAGAATCATAAAAAAGGTGTGACAAATCTGAAATAAATACCCGGAATGGAAAAGACCATCACATATTGGCTGACAAACGTCGGAGGAGAGGAGTTTTCAGGAAAATTCGGTTTTTCCATAACATTGCTTGCAGTTGTGTTTGTGGCGTGGATAGCTTATGAAGTATTCCGGCGTATTGTTTCTCCTATGATTATCTATCTCGCCGACAAGACACATACGGAATGGGACGACGATCTTCTGACACCGGAAGTGTTGCGGGCATTCAGTCAGATGATGCCTGCCATTGTCGTGGCATGGCTTTTACCTAAAATGTTTGTAAATCATGAGACTCTCTATATATGGATAAAGAAGCTGACCTTGTTTTATATAGTATGGTCTTGTGTCCATTTGGTAAACAAGGTGGTGGAGGCAATATTTCAGGCATTCGACAAAAGGGATTACGGCAAGGTGCATTCCCTAAAAGGGACATTCCAGATGTTGAAGCTTATAGTTATCGGAGTGGGAGTCATCACAGGTGCCGGTATTCTGTTTGACCGTTCTCCTATTGCGATTCTTACTGCGTTCGGAGCATCCGCGGCAGTGTTGATGCTCGTGTTCAAGGATACGATACTCGGACTTGTAGCCGGAGTGCAGCTTACAGCCAACAAGATGCTGCAGAAAGGAGACTGGATTATCTGCCAGAAAGCAGGTGCCAACGGTGAGGTTATCGATATATCGCTCACAACGGTCAAGGTGCGGAACTGGGATAATTCAGTGATAACGATTCCTCCCTATAATCTCGTAAGTGACTCATTTCAGAACTATCAGCCAATGAGAGCATCGGGAGGAAGAAGAGTTTCCAGATTCGTATATATAGATTCGTATATATAGATGTGAATAGTGTGAGATTTCTCGGCAGGGAAGAACTTGAAAGTCTTGCAGGTGAAAACATGATATTCGTTGATGAGATTTCATGTGGCGAACAGGTTGTCAATCTCGGTCTTTTCAGAAGACACATGGAAAAATGGCTCAGAAGCCGGGAGGAAATAATCGTAAAAAAGGGGAGAACGATGTTTGTTATGGTCAGACAACTGCAATCAACCCCGCAGGGCATACCGTTGGAACTTTATTTTTTTACCAACAAAACCGGCTGGGCGGATTATGAGGAGATACAAAGTGAGATATTCGATTATGTGTACGCGATAATCGGGAAGTTCGGTCTGAAGATATACCAGGCACCTTCAGGTCTTGATTTGTGTCGGCTGGATCCGGGTGGAAATTTGAAAACTTTTTAAACAGCTTCCAGGAAGCTTCTAATTATGGCAAAGCAGGAATATATACAGAAAAATCGTGAATGGCTGTCGGCAAAAGCCAAAGAACCCGGGGTGATGTCACTTGACAAGGGGATATACTATAAAGTGATAAAGAAAGGAAACCCGAAAGGGGCTATGCCGAACAGAGGAAGCGTTGTGACTGCGCATTATGTCGGTAAAACCATTAATGGAAAGACATTCGACAGCAGTCGCGGAGGAGTCGCTCCCGCTTTCAGATTGCGTGAGCTGATTCCCGGATGGGTCATTGCCTTGCAGCAAATGCATGTCGGGGATAAATGGGAACTGTATATTCCTGCCGAACAGGCTTATGGTTCCCGTAATATCCCCGGCATACCGGGCGGTTCCACTCTTGTTTTTGAAATAGAACTGCTCGGTGTGGCATAGTCAGACCGATTATACCATGGAGAGACTTATCCGTCGGCGCATGGAGTCGATTTCGATTACAGAGACTTCGACATGCTGCCCGAGTCGCAGAACATCTCCTACGGAATTGATGCGTCGTGTGGATATTCTGGAAATGTGAAGCAATCCGTTTTCCTTTATTCCCAGATCAATGAAGGCACCGAATGCTGTTATGTTGCTTACAATCCCAGGAAGTTTCTGACCTATACGCAGTTCTTCAAACGATTCGACACCGGGGGTGAAAGCTGTTTCGGCATTGTCAGTGCGTGGGTCGCGCCCGGGCTTTCTGAGTTCCTCGACAATGTCCGCGATAGTCTCAAGTCCCCCTAATCCTTTTGCCGAGAGTTCCGCCGGATCAATACTGTCGAGTATAGATGTATTTCCCGGAAGATCTTTGACCTTCACTCCCGCCAGTCTCGCCATTTCCTTGACTATTGCGTAGCTTTCCGGATGTATGCCGGTATTGTCAAGCGGTTCGGATCCGGAAATTATACGTAGGAATCCTGCCGCCTGTTCGAAAGCTTTGGCACCAAGTCTCGGCACTTTCTTAAGATCATTGCGCGTTGCGAAAGAACCGTTCTCAGTCCTGTATTTCACAATGTTGGCGGCTAACGCCGGACCAATGCCGGAAACATACGCCAGAAGGCTCGCGGATGCAGTGTTTACATCCACACCCACAGCGTTCACACAGCTCATCACTGTATAGTCAAGCGCGTTCTTAAGTTTTGACTGATCCACATCATGCTGATACTGTCCGACACCGATTGATTTGGGGTCTATTTTAACAAGTTCCGCAAGAGGGTCTAAGAGTCTTCGTCCTATGGAGACAGCACCTCTTACAGTCACGTCCTTGTCAGGAAATTCGAGCCGGGCTGTTTCAGACGCGGAATATACTGAAGCGCCATCCTCGCTTACCACGAATATCATGTCGGAAATCATCAGACCTGAATTTCTGATAAAGCGTTCAGTCTCTCGGGAAGCGGTTCCGTTTCCAATAGCGACTGCGTTCAGCCCGAAGCGGTCAATCATCCGTTTCAGAGTCTTGTGTGCGCCTTCGATGTCGTTTCGCGGAGGAGTCGGGTAAATAACAGCGTCATCAAGCAGATCGCCCTTCTCGTCAATGGCAACTGTCTTGCATCCTGTTCTGTATCCAGGATCTAAAGCAAGTATGCGTCGTCCCTTTAACGGGGATGCGAGAAGCAGTTGACGGAGGTTCTGTGAGAAAATATCGATAGCCACGCGGTCAGCTTCTTCTTTGAGTTCAGCGGAGACTTCATTCTCTACCGATGGTCTTATAAGACGTCTGGAGGCATCCGTCACAGCTTCGGAGACGATTTTGCGACATTCCTGCGATCCCAGACGAGAGGCATATGCTTCAGACAATGCATCTTCAAGTTGACCCCGGGAATCATCAAGGCTGTATTTTACCTTAATCATCCCTTCCGATTCTGCTCTTCGCAAAGCGAGATACTGATGAGAGGTGATTCTTCTTACAGAATTGGAGAATGCTGCGTATGCGGCATAGGGAGATGCTTTGAGTTCTTCATCCTTCTCCTTGACGGCAGTGCATACTATAGCTCCTTGCCGTCGGTATGTGTTGCGGGTCATGTTGCGGAGACGGGTTGATTCGGAAGCCCATTCTGCAATAATGTCGCGCGCTCCAGCCAAAGCATCTTCCGCACTGCATATGTCCTTGTTGCCGGTGAATCTTTCTGCCGAGCGGAGAGGATACGGCGCGTTGCCTGCCATAATGATTCTGGCAAGCGGTTCAAGTCCCCGTTCGCGGGCGATTGTCGCACGAGTCCTTTTTTTCGGTTTAAAAGGTGCGTATATATCTTCGACCTCGGTCATCGAGCGTGCATTGCGCAGAGATTCTTCCAGTTTAGCGGTCATGGCTCCTGCGGCAGTTATGGCATCTGCTACAAACTCCTTTCGGGTATATAGTTCCCGCACGCTTTTGAGTGTTGTCTCTATAGAGCGCACAGCAACTTCATCGAGTGCTTCTGTCGCCTCCTTTCTGTAACGGCTGATGAAAGGGACAGTCGCTCCTTCATCCAGAAGTTTTATCACGGCAGACACCCCTTTTTCATTCAATGAAAGGCGCGCAGCCACATCGTGTATTATATTATCCATTGTCATTTGTCAAGAAGCTGTTGAAAATACTTCCTTATGCAAATTTACACATAATCATCCAAAAAGCCAAAGACGGAAAATTCTACATTTCATAACGGATGCTCAATCGTAAGTATTTGTTGGAAATTAGCTTATAAGAACAACTCAGATATTTGATGGTGTGTGCTCATAAATAAGCGTTAGCGAGGATACGGAGTGGAGTCAACCGCATTGACCGGTATTCCATTCGCATTGACAGGAATGGTATGTTTTCTGCTTCTTTACCGTAAGTTCCGGACTCAGGGAGCATAGATGTCGCGATATAATATACATGCGCCGCGTGCGTTTAGATTGGTAGGGGATAAAGATAACTGACCACATGTTGAAAATTCGCGCATTTATAATAACTGCAATATCAATTATATCTTCATTGTCATTGTTTTCCGAGAATGTGAAGATTTCAGGAAAGATTGTAGACAATGAAGACAAGCCTGTCGAGTTTGCCACAATACGGGTGGCTGGAACAGCTATTGGCACCAATTCGGATCTTAAAGGGCAGTATAGCCTCTCTGTGGCACGCAAAGACACATTGGAACTTATCTATAGTTGCATAGGTTTCAAAACCGTCAATCATAAGCTGATAAATCCCAAAGGCGACCTGACGCTGAATGTACGTATGTATCCCAATGATGTTGAACTCAAGGAACTTGAAGTGCTTGGATTCAAGAATAATATCAACGGGATGCAGAGTTTCAACACTGAAAGCTTCAAACTTTCTCCTGATGTGTCAGGAGGAAGTGTGGAGGCAATGATTTCCACTATGCCCGGTGTGAACTCATCAAATGAACTGAGTTCGCAATATTCGGTAAGAGGCGGGTCGTTTGACGAAAATTCCGTATATATCAACGGAATAGAGATCTATCGTCCGCAGCTTGTACGTGCGGGTCAGCAGGAAGGCCTCAGTATTATCAACCCGGACATGGTGGGAAACCTCAAATTCTCATCGGGAGGTTTTCCGGCGCGTTACGATGATAAAATGTCGTCGGCACTCGATATAACTTATCGAGAGCCTGAAGCGTTCGAGGGAGCGGTTTCAGCAAGTCTTATGGGAGCATCCCTCACAATCGGTCAAAATTCAGGTAAATTCTCGCAATTACATGGACTGAGATTCAAGAAAAACAATTCCTTATTATCCTCAATGGATACCAAAGGGGAGTATGACCCCACTTATTTCGATTATCAGACCAATCTCAATCTCAAACCGAATGAGCGATGGACTTTTAATTTTCTTGGGAACATATCGCTCAATCATTATAATTTTACGCCTCATGACCGTGAAACAACGTTCGGAACAGCTCAGGATGTAAAGCATTTCAAAGTATATTTCGATGGCAGGGAACGCGACAAATTCGAGACATTCTTAGGTTCAGTGTCCGCATTGTACCGCCATAACCGCGCCACGAGTTTCATGATCGGCGCGTCAGGTTTTCTTACGAACGAACTGGTGTCGTACGACATATCGGG
>NZ_CAJMXD010000178.1:0-5871 GCF_905219685.1 Barnesiella sp. CU968 | reverse complement strand
CATTCTGACAGCATCCTCGCCATCCGGCTAAAATAAAGGCGGTGTGTCAAATTTTATCAATTTTGACACACCGCCCTCATTAAATGTTTATATCAAACAATGACAACGGTTCAGTCTTCGTCAGGGAAAGAATACCCCTTTGTTTTCAGATTTCTGTTTTTTGGTTTGCCATAACATGTTATGTCTGCAATCCCGGAACGCCTTCCTGTGAATGAATCCGAAGCATAGCATGTTATGTCTCCGGTTCCCGAAGCGGTAGCCTCGACATTTCTTGCAATCATCTTGCGGGCGTAAATTTCTCCTGTGCCGGAAACGGAATACGTGGCAGATGATGTTTTGCCTTTCAGTTCGATGTCTCCTGTGCCGGAAACGGAAGCGCTCAGATGGGTGAGCTCAGAAAGTTTGGCATTGATGTCTCCTGTACCACTCACTGAAAGCGTGGCATTATTTACATTTCCCCCAATCAACACATCTCCGGTTCCGGAAATGCTGACTTTGAGTCTGTCACCATTGAAAACCGGAACTGAGACATCTCCTGTGCCGGATACCGATAGTCTGAGAATCTGAGATTTGACTGACCCTTGGAATTTTACATCGCCAGTGCCTGATGAAGACACATTATTGATATCTTTTACAGTGACATATACAATAAGATCGCATTTTGGAAAGGATTTGGATCTCGCTTCTTTAGTCATGCCGACTGTCAGTTTGCCGTCATTGTTCTTGATTTCACAATAAGGGATGAGGTTGTCAGATCCCTTCACGACAATTTTCTGAGTGTTTCCTTGTGTAACCACAACATCGACAATGCTGGTTACGGAAATAGAATTGACAGGTGCGACTTTGAAAGTTTTTGAAACAATCTTGCCTGACGGCTTAATGCTTTCTCTTCCGGAAAAGAAGTCTCTGCCATTGGCGTCAACTGAGACGCATCCGAACAATGCTGTCATAGCGATGGTCAGCATCGTCATGACAAATGTTGATTTGATTATTCTCATGATTTATTGTATTGAATTAAAAACTTTCATATCTGTATCATTCTTTATCCGGGAAACACCATTATCAGATTCTTACCAGATAATGACGCGCTCGCTTTCCGGACGGAACATCGGATCTCCCTCTACGATGCCGAATGCCTCTAAGAATGGCGCGATGTTGCGGAGCGATACATTAACGCGGTTGATTCCCAACGAGTGGGGGTCACCGGTGGTCAGAGACCTGATTTCTTCCGGACGGATATTGTTAGCCCAAAGGTTTGCATAATTCATATAGAAAACCTGCATAGGATCAAAACCATCTATTTTGGCATTGGCAGAAGTGACATCGACGCCTTTCTTTTTCTGAGAATCAAGGAAGGCTGTTCTTGCAACGCGCAGTCCACCCTGGTCTGCAATGTTCTCGCCAAGTGTGTATGAACCGTTTGCATTGAGACCTGGGAGAACCTCCACTGCGTCAAACTGCTTTACGAGTCCTTGGGTAAGACCGGCGAATGCCTGCGCGTCTTCCGGAGTCCACCAGTTTACCATATTGCCGTTCGCATCGAAATTACATCCTTGGTCATCAAAGCCGTGTGTCAGTTCATGACCTATGACAACTCCAATGCCACCGTAGTTTTCGGCATCGCTTGAAGCCGGATCATAGAAAGGTGCCTGCAGGATTCCTGCGGGAAATACAATCTCGTTATTCAAAGGATTGTAATAAGCATTTATCGTCTGAGGTGTCATGCCCCATTCCGTGCGGTCAACCGGTTTACCCCATTTTTCAAGATAACGGTCTTGTGCCCACTGGTTGGCATTATGAACATTTTCCCAATACGAGAGTGATGGATCAACGTTCAGTTTTGAATAGTCTTTCCATTTGTCGGGATACCCGATTTTCACAGTTATAGCGTTGAGTTTCTTCAGTGCCTGAACTTTTGTGTCATCGCTCATCCAGGGGAGATGGATGATGTGTTTGCCAAGTGCGTTACGGAGATTCTCCACAAGTCCTTCCATATAGATTTTTGAACTTTCAGGAAAATATTGCTCCACATATAGTTTACCTATTCCTTCACCCATAATGCCTTCGGTGGTTCCGAGTGCCTTTTTCCAGCGGGGATGCTGTTTCTGAACACCACTGAATACTTTCTGGAACTCGAAAGACGCATTGGCGAAATCATCACTCAGGTATGGGGATGCGGCACTTACGTATTCCCACAGATAAAGGTCTTTCTTTTCACGGTCTGAAAGAGACTGCATGAGTTTATTACCCTGAAGGACTGTGTTGGGGTTAGCGACAATGAGAGTCTCAGGTGCTTTTATGCCCATTGTCTCGATAAAGAAGCGATCCCATGGGAATGCGGGATACTGCTCTTTAAGCTGAGAGAAAGAACGGGGATTATACATAGCCGGGATATTGCGGCTTTGTTCGCGTGTCCAGGTTGAATCAGCGAGAAGAGTCTCTATCTTAAGAACGTTCGCTGCTATTCTTTTGGAGTCTTTTTTTGAATAGCCTGCAAGCTGCATATCTTTCTCTATCAGTTTTGTGTAGGCTGCACGAACATCTTTGTTTCTTTTGTCATTGAGAAGATAATAATCGCGGTCTCCAAGTCCGAGACTCGGGGCAGTCACATACATCGCATAGACCTGGCTGTTAGCAAGATCTTCCATCGGACCGGCACCGACCAAAGGCGAGCCATAGTTCTTATGCATCCATAGGAAGAGATCTTCCATTCCGTCTGCGGTAGTATTTTCAATTTTTGCAAGATCAGCCTTGATGGGTTCGGCTCCAAGTTTGTTTCGACGGATGGAATCCATGCCTGCTTCATAAAGTGTTGCGATCTTGAATGCATCAGTGCCAGGTGCCGGTTTTGTGGCGGCGAGTCCGGTTACGATTCTGCGAACGCGGTTGTTGCTTGAATCGTTGAGTATGTTAAATTGTCCGTAACGTGAATATTCAGCAGAAAGAGGGTGTGCCTCTGTCCATTTCTTGTTCACGTGATTGTAAAAGTCTTTTTTGGGAGATATCGAGGTGTCGATACCTTTGGCATCAAGACTCTTCAGATGCTCTTGAGCAGCCGCTCCTGTTAGAGCGGCTCCCAAGAATGCGCATGTTAAAATTGTTTTTAGTCTCATACTTATCTCTGATATTAATAATACTGTTTAATGTTATAACTGTGACACGAATTGCAGATTTTTTATAATTCCCGCCGCTTTACGTTCCGTCTCGATCCATTCGGCGTCGGGGTCTGATGCAGGTGTGATTCCTCCGCCTGCGAACATACACCAGCGTGTTTTATCAAACCTGACAGAACGCAGGTTGACATAAAATGAGAATCGTGACGGACTTTTGAACGGTCCGCAGAAACCTCCATAATAACCACGGTTGAAATTTTCCAGACGGTTGATACGCTCTTTAGACTCCTCTTTGGGTAGTCCGCACAGAGCTGGGGTGGGAGAGAGATCTTTGAGGAATAAAAGCAGATCTGTGATACGTTCGGATGTATCGGCACATATTCTGGTCAGAAGATGCTCCACTTTTCCGGCTTTGCATGTGGCTGTAGGTGAACATTCCGGTTTTAATCCCCATTTTTCGAAGCAACGTGAGATGTAGCGTTCCACTATCCTCTGTTCGTTGATATTTTTCTTATCCCAGTCTCCTTCTGAATCGGCAGGTCTTGTGCCCGCCAGTGCATATGTGTGCAATATGCCTTGGTCGCAGTCAAGCAGCAATTCAGGAGAGGCGCCAATCCATCCTCCGGTGACGGGTGTGTGAAAAGCAAAAATAAATGATGATGGAAACTCTTTGCAAAGTCTGACAAATGTCTCCGGCAGATCTATTGACTGATTTCTTAAAATTACTTTTGCCGCAATTGTTTTTTTCTCGGGATTACCGTCAAGCTCCTCTATAATCGACTCTACTTCCTTTTTGTGCTGTTTTCTTGTTGTGGATTCATGAGGAAACTCAAATAAAGAAGCCGAATCATCACAGAATTGTATGATACCTGACAATTCAGACCAATCGCATTCATGAAGAGAAACGATGGAAACAGGATTGTGCTCAGACAAATCAAAAGGCGCTATGACAAATCCTTCACAAATGCCCTCGGTCAGGTTCCCCTTGAACAATTGAATCTTATTTTCATCGGGAAAGCGATATGCGCAAAAGCTGTTGAACATAACACTGTCAGATTGCGTCTGCCTCAAAGTCGTATAACTGGTCTCCTGTGATACGGGCGCGAATGAAGTCTCCCGGTTTTGCATCCGAGCCTTTTACATAATAGTTCATGTCAACTTCCGGGCTGTCCCACTGCGAACGACATATCCTTGTATCACCCTCTGTCTCGTCTACAAGTAAAGTGACTTCTTTGCCATACATCTCAGCATTTTTTTCTTCATAAATAGTCATCTGTGCCTCCATCAGAAGGTCGAGTCTTTTTTGCTTTGTTTCTTCCGGAATCAGGTCCTTTAGATTCTTTGCCGCCCAAGTGTCATCTTCTTCCGAATAAGCGAACGCTCCCATACGGTCGAATTTCTGTGTACGAACAAAATCGAGCAGTTCCTGAAATTCCTCTTCACCTTCACCGGGAAACCCGACCATTAGAGTTGTCCTTATTTTTATATCGGGCACGCGTTTGCGCATTTCTGCAATAAGCGATATTGTCTCTTCTTTTGTAATATGTCGGCGCATATTGTTCAGCACCTTGTCTGAAACATGCTGGAGGGCTATGTCGATATATTTGCATACATTTTCATGTCGTGCCATTACATCAAGAATATCAAACGGAAAGTCCGCAGGATATGCGTAATGCAGACGGATCCATTCCACTCCCTTGATACCAGCCATCCTATCGATGAGTTCTGCAAGCTTGTGGCTTCCGTAAATGTCAATGCCATAAGACGAAAGGTCTTGCGCTATAACATTAAATTCCTTGACACCCTTAGCAACAAGCGACTCTGTTTCTTCCAATATTTCCTCAATGGTCCTTGAAGTGTGGCGTCCGGTTATCAGCGGGATCGCGCAAAATGCGCAAAACCTGTTGCAACCTTCCGAAATCTTAAGATATGCGGAATGCGGAGGTGTCGTCAGTTCTCTTTCCCATTGCTTCGGTTTTGCCGTATCTTTAAGATCGGGTAGTGAGTCAATAAAGTTTCCCCAATCAAACTTACCCAGCATGATATCTATTTCGGGCAACTCAGTCGTAAGCTCTTCCCGATATCTTTGGGTAAGACAACCCATTGCGACAATTTTCCCGATTTTTCCCTCTTGTTTAAGTTTTGCAAGGTCAAGAAGCATCTCAATGGATTCCTCTTTTGCATCTGCAATAAATCCGCAGGTGTTTACAACAACATATTCCCCCTCAGGATTGCCGGAGTCATGCACGGCATCATATCCTTTCGCGTGCAGTCTGCGGATTATGCGCTCCGAATCTATGAGATTTTTGGAGCATCCCATTGTTATTATGTCGATTCTATTTTTTTTCATGACACGATGCAGTAAAATAATATGAGGCGGATATGTATAATATTATATCGCTTCTCCGAAAAGAGTCTTGACAAATTCCTTGGCGTGGAAAATCTGTATGTCTTCCTTACCCTCGCCAAGACCGATATATTTCACAGGAATTTTGAACTGGTCGCTGATGCCAATTACGACACCACCTTTTGATGTGCCGTCAAGTTTGGTTATGGCAAGATTGTTGACTTTGGTAGCAGCTACAAACTGGCGTGCCTGTTCAAAGGCGTTCTGACCAGTAGAGCCATCAAGAACAAGAAGAATTTCCTGAGGTGCATCGGGAACAACGCGCTGCATTACGTTCTTGATTTTAGTGAGTTCGTTCATCAGCCCGATTTTATTATGGAGTCGACCGGCGGTGTCTATTATCACCACGTC
>NZ_CAJMXD010000177.1:0-5900 GCF_905219685.1 Barnesiella sp. CU968 | reverse complement strand
CTTCTCATATATTATATAACAACTGTTTTCGCAAAATTGCCATACAGATATACCGATAAATTCATTTTTTTTGTAATTTTGCATAAATAATCAAAACGAAGTCATCTGAACTTCATTTTAATATCGCAAACAAGTTTAAACAATATCAATAAGAAAACAATGATAATGAATAATAATAAAAAAATTGTTCTGAGCGGAATCCGCGCTACAGGCAATCTTCACCTCGGAAATTACTACGGAGCCTTGTCCAAATTCGTCCGCATGCAAGACGATTATGACTGCCGTTACTTCGTTGCCGACCTGCATGCCCTCACCACAGCACCGGATCCAGATATTCTACATGAGAACGTAAAAAATATCCTTGCCGAATATCTTGCAGCAGGACTCGATCCTGAAAAGAACACCATATACGTCCAGAGCGACATTCCCGAAATCTCCGAAATGTATCTTCTTATGAACATGCATGTCGGCATCGGAGAACTGATGCGCACCGCATCATTCAAGGACAAGGCACGCAAAGCACTCGGCATCAATTCCGACAGCGATGAAATCGAAAAAGAGATTATCGGCAACCAGACCAACCAGCGTGTCAATGCCGGTCTCCTCACCTACCCAACCCTCATGGCGGTAGACATATTGATTCACCATGCCGATTTCGTGCCTGTAGGGAAAGACCAGGAACAGCATCTTGAGCTGACACGCCGCTTCGCACGCCGCTTCAATTCTTTCTACAAAACTGAATATTTCGGCGAACCGGTCAATTTCAACTTCGGCGGCGAAGCAGTTAAAGTGCCCGGACTCGACGGATCCGGAAAGATGGGCAAGAGCGAAGGAAACTGCATATACCTTATAGATGATGAAAAGACACTGCGCAAGAAAGTAATGCGCGCCGTAACAGACGAAGGACCTCAGACTCCGGGATCAGAGATGAGCGAACCCATCAAGAATCTTTTCACTCTTCTCGAGCTTGTTTCCGCACCTGATGTAGTGAAACATTTCCGCGATGCATATGCAGATTGCTCCATCCGTTACGGAGACCTCAAGAAACAGCTTGCCGAAGACATCCTCAAGGTTACACTTCCCATCCGCGAACGCATACTTGACATCCGCAACAACGAGGATTACCTCTCACGCGTGGTTCGAGAAGGCGCGGAACGCACACGCGAATATGCAGCTCAGACACTTAAGGACGTAAGGGAAATAATGGGCATCCGCAAATTCTGACCATGGTTCTCAACTGGATCTGGATATCCTTTTTTCTCATAGCCTTCCTGATGGCAGCCGGGCGCAGCCTTTTCGGAGGAGACCTTCAGGTGTGGAGCGACATCATGAACGCATCCTTCGACCAGGCGGCATTCGCATTCGAGATTTCGCTCGGACTCACCGGTGTGCTCACCTTGTGGCTGGGAATAATGAAAATCGGAGAAAAAGCTGGAGTCGTTGAATTTTTCGGACGACTCATCAGCCCCTTCTTCTCACGGCTGTTTCCCGGCATACCCAAAGGACATCCGGCAATGGGAGCCATATTCATGAACATATCCGCCAACATGCTCGGTCTCGACAATGCGGCGACACCCATGGGATTGAAGGCTATGCAGGAGATGCAAAGCCTCAACCCCAAGAAAGACACCGCCACCGATGCCATGATCATGTTCCTGGTGCTGAACAGCTCCGGACTCTGTCTGATACCTATAAGCATAATGATGTATCGCGCACAAGGTGGCGCCGCAAATCCCACAGACGTATTCATCCCTATACTAATAGCCACGGCAATCGCAACCATAGTGGGGCTCACCGCACTATGCATCAGACAGAAGATAAAGATGGATCGCGTGATCTGGGGATGGCTCGGAGCAATAGCGGCAACAGTCGGGGCAATTACATATTTCTTCGCAAACCTACCGGCAGACAAGGTTCAGCTATATAGCACTTTCGGAGCTAACCTCATCCTCTTCAGTGTCATAATTGCCTTTATCCTCGCAGGGATCAGACGCAAGCTTCGTGTATACGATGTATTCATAGAAGGAGCAAAAGAGGGATTCAAGACAGCAGTTATGATAATCCCGTACCTTGTGGCAATACTTGTGGCAATAGGGATGTTCCGCGCATCCGGTGCACTTGATGTATTCACAGGATGGGTGCAGAGCCTTGTGGCATGGCTCGGATTCGACACCCAATGGGTCGGAGCCCTGCCAACCATGCTCATGAAACCGCTGAGCGGCAGCGGCAGTTGCGCCATGATGCTCGACGTGATGAAAACCAACGGGGCTGACGCCTTCGTCAGCAAACTGGCGGCAGCCGTCAGAGGCTCAACCGACACCACTTTCTATATCCTCGCAGTATATTTCGGTTCTGTAGGGGTTTCCAAAACCCGCTATGCAGCCGGATATGCCCTTCTTGCCGACATCACGGGTGCAATAGCGGCTATAGCCATCGCATACCTCTTCTTTTAATTTTAACATGCCTCTCAGTCCCCACCATATTTATTCTCTGATAAAATGTCAAAAGCAACATTAAAGAAAGTTCTCAATGAGATGGATAGAGATAGTCTTTCGGAGATAATCTGCGAACTATATGATGCACGCCCGGAAGCCAAGGAATATCTTGAATTTTGGATAAATCCCGATGCCGACAAAGAACTTGACAAATACAGGCAAAAAATATTCAAACAGTTTTTCATTTCAGGATCGAAACCCCGGAAATCCCCCGTATTCAAGGAAATCAAGACTTGCATCAAATATTTCACCACCCTTTGCATAGACTATGAAAAGACTGCCGACCTTATGCTCTACACACTCGATCTGTATCAATTATGGCTATCTGAACGCAAAAGGATAATGAGCCATCAGACTCGAGTGGAGCGGTTCATTAACGATACGGCGGCATATATTGAAAGTCACAACCTCGAAGACAGGTATGAACTTAGGTTTAATCGGATACGCGAAGACATGTCGAAACTTTTCAAACGCGAAGAAGAGCCGTTGCGCCGGGGCTGGAAACACTGGTGGTGACCACAACATGCCGAAAAACATATTAAAATTATTTGCAGTTTTATTCCAATTTTCTAAATTTACCGCGCTGAAAACATAAAACTGTTTTCAATCCTTTAACCTAAATCCATATTACCATGAAAATTGGAATCCCTAAAGAAATCAAAAACAATGAGAACAGAGTAGGCGCCACACCGGCGGGAGTGAAAGAACTTATCGCACACGGACACGAAGTATTCGTTCAGCACACCGCCGGAGAAGGAAGCGGTTTTGCCGACGAAGAATATATCGCGGCAGGAGCTACCATACTCCCCGCCATAGAAGATGTTTATGCCACGGCAGGGATGATAATAAAGGTTAAGGAACCTATCAAACCTGAATATCCATTGATCCGCAAAGATCAGGTAGTATTCACTTATTTCCATTTCGCATGTGACCGCGAACTCACCGAAGCCATGATGGCATCAGGAGCAGTGTGCATCGCATATGAAACAGTAACCGACCGTGAACGCCGCCTTCCCCTGCTTGTCCCCATGAGCGAAGTTGCCGGCAGGATGTCAATTCAGGAAGGTGCCCGTTTCCTTGAAAAGCCCCAAGGTGGACGCGGTGTATTGCTTGGAGGCGTGCCAGGCGTAAAACCCGCCAAAGTCCTGGTTCTTGGAGCAGGAGTGGTGGGCAGAAACGCAGCCCTTATGGCGGCAGGACTTGGAGCCGATGTGACCATTGCTGACATTTCACTTCCCACATTACGCCATTGCGCTGAAGTCATGCCCCGCAATGTAAAAACGCTCTTCTCCTCCCGACACAACATCGAGCAGGAACTGCCCGACACAGATCTTGTAGTGGGTTCTGTGCTTGTCCCCGGAGCCAAAGCCCCCCACCTTGTCACAGCCGACATGGTAAAACTCATGCGTCCCGGTTCAGTGATGGTAGACGTTGCCGTTGACCAAGGGGGATGTTTCGAGACAACACATCCCACCACTCACTCCGAACCCACATACGTTGTTGACGGTGTCGTACAGTATGCCGTGGCGAATATCCCGGGAGCCGTACCCTACACCTCGACCTTGGCTCTCACAAACGCCACTATGCCTTACGCCCTCCGTCTCGCCGACCTTGGCTGGATCGAGGCATGCCGCAGAGACCCAGGACTTGCAGAAGGTGTCAACATGGTTGACGGGAAAATAACCTACAAAGCAGTTGCCGAAGCATTCGATTTTCCTTACACGCCTCTCGAACTCTGATCTACAACACTCATACGCAAAATGGCAGGCGCATCCGATGGATGTGCCTGCCAATTCATTTCATCCCGCCGTTTCATTCATAACGTGAACATGAATTGCATCTGCAGACGGTTGTCGTGGGCGGTACCGGCGTTCCACGTCCCGCGGCGACCATAAAGATATTCCATTCCGACTTGAAGATATGACGATATATTGTAGAATACATTGCCAGCCGCATAAAAGCCATATCTGTAATTATTGATATTATCGGGCGAGACAGCTGCCGCAATGGCATATGGTCCGACACTCCAGATCCTTGACTCCGACACAACAGCATTGACCTGCCATTTTTTACCGATATTGTATGTTGCGCCAAGGGAGACTCCCATCATAGGAGATGGTGTCATATGACCGGGTTGTGAATCCTCAGGTATAAACGACAATGGCTGACCGGCAATATCCTGCAGATAATTGCCGATACCTTTACCGTAAGCCGCCTGCACATAAAGAATCAATGGTTCCACCGGATTCAGATTTCCGCTCAACATAAGTCCCCAGCCCACTGAATTACGGCGTTTTCCCTCAAGCATGTCCCGGTATGAGAAATTACGTATAATTCCAGAAAAACGTATACGGTTATAGTCGGAAGCAGTATATTCCACCCACATAGGAATATCTGGTATATTCTGGTTGTATGCTTCAGGATCAGCAACAGGCTTACCCTCTATTTCTTCCTCCCTCCACGTCTTGAAGTCATGACCACGATATACGCCGTTGGATGAATAATATGTAGGAATATCCATACCTATGGCAAACCTGAACCCATGGAACGATGGAGAAATATAACTGATTTCATATGAAGATGTGGAAATCATGCCGCTTGGTCCCTGGGGATCGATGGTAGGAGGCGATGCAGCCTCACCATCCTCGAACAGCGTGGATTTAAGACCGGCGGTTATACCCATCCACGCCACATATGCCTTCTTGAGTTTTATTGCCGTTGACTCACCGTTCGTCCCGAATTTCAGATAGCCTGTCACCTGATTCTTCGTACCTCCGAAACCCACGACCTGAAAATCTATATTCGCATTAAGAGGGTTTATATAGAAATCGGAGCGTTTGCCGTTCACTGACGGAACAGGTATCATTCCGGTCACGAATCCTATCCCCGCACCATCGACTTCATAGAGATCATTGCCGAAATCCGTGCCGATGATAGGATTGATCTGACCGCCGATGGTCATGACGAATTTATTGTCGACAGTGCGTATGGCAAAATGCGGAACCGGTATTGCCGACACTTCGCCTGGACGGTCTTGCTCCAGGATATCCTCGACATCCTTATGATCCGCAGTCTTGATGAACTCAATCCCGGAACTCGTGTCTTCACCTTCGGCACCTGTTCCGGCATTTGTGGTCTGCGCGCATACAGGCAAGACAATTCCTGACAAAGCAATAGACAGAAAAATGTGTTTCATAGTAGAATCGTATTTAACAAAACAACATACTTGCAGTGTCATTTGTTTAGGAATGTAAAAATTAATTAACACCTCTGTCACTCATCTCTTCCAGTTATATTCCATTTATCGGATTTTGCGCACAGATTCCGGACTAAGAAACTGTTTAAATTTAATTCGAAATTTTTTATATAGTGAATCTTGTGGCTTCCTTGAGGTCTTTTATGGTT
>NZ_CAJMXD010000176.1:0-5930 GCF_905219685.1 Barnesiella sp. CU968 | reverse complement strand
GAAATAAGCGCCATTACCGGTTGCATCAATTACGCCAAAATTCGCTTCCACACCCATAGGACGCGGAAGAGTCTCCAGCAAGCGGGCAAAATCATCCACAGTGCGACATGTTTTCAGAGCCTTTGTCATCACATATCCTTCCTTATCCATTTTTTTGGCGCTGACCTTGTCATCTTTAATATTATAAGAAGCTGTATTCATAACGGCAAATCCAGCCTCATTCATACCCATCCATGCCTCCTTAAGATACTTATCCCCGGCATTAAACAATGCAACATACGACAACTCGCCGGGACGCGCAGCAACATATTCAACCTTATTGTCAACTGTGCTCGTATCCCGATGCTTCCAAAGGATCGGGCGCCCGTAAGGGTTAACCTCCGCCGATATTATAGCCGAAGTGCATGCTCCGCTTTCCATGGATGGAAGCAGGAGCATGCACGTCAATATCGGAGTCAAAAACTTTAAGACTATGTTCATCATCATCTCTTGGATTCTGAAATGCGTTGCCGCATCGCAGCGTTAAAAGAATCCTTACGCATAAGCTCCTCTACAGTCAGATGCATGCGGTAACGCCAGTAATGACGTGGATTTGAAGGATCATTGATTTGCTCATCATTCGGATTCTCCCGTCTCAACGATCCGTCACACGACATCCAGTCTTGCAACGGGAGGATACACAACATTGACGGGCTCTCAAGGTGAAGACTTATAATCTTGTCACAAATCCATGGTTCTGCAAAATGCGGTGCATTTCCACTCTCATGCAGCACATGACTATAAAACCTCTGCGTGGCGTCACGATCGCTTTCCCACCAGCCTCTGATTCCAGCCATGTCATGAGACGATGTCGTGCAAACCGAATAATACGGATAATGCCAAGTGTCTCCAAATTCAGTTCCCGTATCTTTAGGCATACGCTGGATCTCGAGCGAAAGAATCTGTAAGCGGTCCATAACTTCAGGCACGCAGTCAGGTATCATACCAAGGTCTTCAGCACATGTCAGCATTGAAGTTGAATCCAAAAGCGGAGGTAGCTTCCACATAGCCTTCCCATACCAGAAATCATTATGCCTATGATAAAAGAAATCTGTGTAAAGACGATTGAAATTCCATTTCGCATAGTCTGAAAGCACACGATACTGATACGTATATTGAGCGGCAATTCTTGGATGATAGTGACCTTTATTATATGGATCTTCAATGAAAAGCACGTCATCAATAATTCCCAGAAGGGCATTCTTTACACGCTCTGTCTTTTCATCCTTGTCTATGCCGGCAAAATACTTCTCTACTTTCTCTTGAGTGTCAATAAAACTCTTTAGACAATAGCGGTCTCCACCCACCCTGTCAAGGAATCGTTCTTTCACTTCTTCTTTCATATCACCGAAGAAGTCGTTGAGCATCCAGTCAAGAATCAAGGGATGTGTCATGACATCCGGATCAATCCAGAAATCATAGCTATTACGGAGTTCCTCTGCTGAAAAAGGTAATGCCGGATTAAAATATCCTAAAAGCCCATGCACGGCATTCATCGGTATTTCCCATATGCGGAAAAAGCCAAGTATATGGTCAATCCTATACGCATCAAAATACTCCGCCATCTTTCGGAAGCGATTTTTCCACCACTGGAAACCGTCTTTCGCCATTTCATCCCAGTTGTAAGTCGGCAATCCCCAATTCTGACCAAGCACTGAAAAGTCATCCGGCGGCGCGCCTGCCTGAGTATTCAAATTAAACAATTCAGGAGAAACCCATGCATCCGCACTGAAACGGCTTATACCGATAGGTATATCTCCTTTCAACACCACTCCGTGGCTATGTGCATAGTCCCTCGCGTCATGAAGCTGTCTGTCAAGATGATACTGCACATAATAATGGAAATCGAACCTATCTTTAAATTCAATAGAGAGCTTTTCTAATTTCTCAACATCATAACGGGCAAACTCTCCCCAACAATTGTTATCCGGAGTCTGATATATTTCACGGAGCACACACCAAGCGGCATATGGTTTCAACCAGTATTCATTCCTCGAAACAAACTCCTTGTATTCTTTACGCTGACGGGTTACGCTGCCCTGTTCTGCAAAAATCTCCCGAAGATATTCCTGTTTGCCGGCATTGACACGCTCATAGTCTATGACCGGAAGCGCATTAAGATCCCGCGCAAGATTATAATAATAATCGCGCCGTTTTTCATCTTTAAGAGTCCCCACTTCCCAAAGGTTGAGAAACATAGGATGAAGAGCAAAGATAGAATTTGCCTTATAGGGATAAGAATCAACCCATGTTCCTGTCATGGTCGTGTCATTGATAGGCAAAATCTGAAGTATCTTCTGACCTGTCAACGCACACCAGTCAACCATCTTCTTGATATCCATGAAATCTCCTACTCCGAAATCATTTTCGGTACGGATTGAGAACACGGGTATCGCCGTTCCTGCACCTTTCCAGTTTTCTTTCGGGTTCGCAAAACGAAGCCCGTCGATCACAACATGTTCGGCAGCTGACTCACATTTGATTCCATATACACGGTTGTTGGTATATTCCCAACCCTTCACCTCGCGGGTATCTTTCTTGAGAATGATGAATTTATACTCAAACGGAGTTGCCATGGAATCCGCACCAAGATTGATCTCCCATACAGGGAATGAAGCATCATTCAATACAAGCGCGTGCGCAGGATCCCAGTTTCCGAGTTCTTTACCCTCTCCGCTGATTGCCAGCACCTCGTCTGGCTCAATCATTGGAGCCTCTATACGCATATTAACAGTCCCTACCTTGGGTACAAGTGGCTGGTCGCGATAAGGACGACGCAACATGCCATCGACAAACGCCGATGAATAGAACGGCTTGTCAGCCGGGAGATCCTGCCAGGAGCAGAATATTCGATAGGAATCAATCCCCGTCCCGGACACAAACCTATGCGGCGCACCCCACTCGAATCGCCACTCCTTCTCCGGAGCCTTGACGATAAAACGATAATCAAAGTTGCCAGGATCATTTTTCAAGTCCAGCTGAAGCTGCCACATATCCGGGCTGACAAGATTCATTTCCACCGCCCGGGCAACATCTCCATTGCCCAGCGCCGGGATTGAGCCGCTAACATATAGCGACTCTCCCCATTCGGTGTGGTAGTTGATATTTAAGGTAATCTTCATAAAATATAAGTTAAGCCAATATATATTGCATGATTATCCACATTTTGAATTACCGCAGGAAGTGCAGANCAGACACCCCTCCTGATAAATCAGAGTCTCTGCCCCACATTTCGGACACTTCTGACCTGTGGTCGCCATTCCGTTGGGAAGGTACTTCTTAAGAGCCCTTTCAAGGCCATTCTTCCATGTGTTGATATTAGTCGAATCCAATTCAAGTCCACCCACGAGTTTCAACACCTGATCAATAGGCATGCCATATCTCAAGACTCCGGAAATCAGTTTTGCATAATTCCAGAATTCAGGATTAAACTTCTCGCTCAATCCTTCGATTGTTGTCTTGTATCCGCGTTTGTTGATAAACTGGAAGTCGTATCTCTTGCGTCCGTCACCGTCCATTGCCTTGATAATCTTTCCATGACTCACACTCTTCGGACAGAAAATACCGTCTTCATCATCTGCAAGTCCCGTAAAAATCTCATAAGGCTTTCCGTCTACAAGACCAACGAATGCAATCCATTTCTCTTTGTTGTTCTGGAAACGCACCACATCCGCCTCAAGTTCGACCGGACGTTTCATGATATGTTCCGGATTGGCAATGAGGGGTGCCTTGGCGGGAGTCACGGCAGCAAGCACATTGTTGCGGGAGCCGTCACGATAGACAGTACATCCTTTGCAACCTGCCATCCACGCCTCTACATACAGTTTGCCGACAAGTTCCTCGGTAACGTCTGAAGGAAGATTGATGGTCACGCTGATCGAATGATCCACCCATTTCTGCACCGCGCCCTGCATACGCACTTTCTCCATCCAGTCTACATCGTTGCTTGTTGCCTTGTAATAAGGAGATTTTTTCACAAGTTCCTCAATTNCCTCGGCAGTCATGTTGTCTTTTTTCTCTATGCCGTTGATTCTCATCCATTCCAGGAACTTGTGATGATATACAATATACTCTTCGAATGCGTCGCCCATCTCGTCAACGAAATCGATGCGCACATTCTCATCCGATGGATTCACCTTGCGTTTACGCTTGTATACGGGAAGGAATACAGGCTCGATTCCGGAAGAAGTCTGCGTCATTATGGATGTTGTGCCCGTGGGTGCGATCGTCAGACACGCTATATTACGGCGTCCTGTCTTGATCATTCTTTCATAAAGAGCAGGATCAGCATCTTTTATACGATTTATAAAAGGATTGTTTTTCTCCCTTTCAGAATCATATATTTCGAAAGCTCCACGTTCGGATGCCATATCAACAGATGATGAATAGTAAGCAAGCGTGAGCTGTTTGTGAACCTCTGTGGAGAAAGCCGTAGCCTCTGGTGTGCCATAACGATAACCCAATGCGGCAAGCATGTCTCCCTCGCCGGTAGTCCCGCAACCGGTGCGGCGTCCTTTTAATGTCTTGTTGCGGATTTTTTTCCAAAGATTCAGTTCTGTGCTTTTTACCTCCGCAGTCTCAGGATCTTTCTCGACCTTGCCGATAATAGTTTCTATCTTCTCCATCTCAAGGTCGATTATATCATCCATTATTCTCTGCGCCTTGCCTACATGCTGGCGGAACAGGTCGAAATCAAACTCAGCCTGAGGTGTGAACGGATTCTTCACATAACTGTACAGGTTTATTGCCACGAGGCGGCAACTGTCATAAGGACAGAGGGGGATTTCGCCGCAAGGATTTGTAGAAACCGTCTCGAATCCAAGATCTGAGTAGCAGTCCGGCACAGACTCCTTCTGAATAGTATCCCAGAAAAGAACACCGGGCTCGGCACTTTTCCATGCATTGTGCACGATTTTATTCCAGACATCGGATGCGTTTATCTCTTTAGTCACAGACGGGGATTCGCTCTTTACGGGAAATTGCTGCATATAAGGCTCCCCGGAGACAACAGATTTCATAAAATCATCGTCAATCTTGACAGAAACATTTGCACCGGTCACCTTCCCCTCTGTCATCTTGGCATCTATAAAGCTCTCCGCATCAGGATGTTTGATACTCACAGTCATCATCAAAGCCCCTCGACGTCCGTCTTGCGCGACCTCGCGTGTACTGTTGCTGTATCGCTCCATAAACGGGACAAGTCCGGTAGAAGTCAATGCGGAGTTTTTAACCGCGCTTCCTTTCGGACGGATGTGCGACAAATCATGCCCGACACCTCCACGACGCTTCATCAGCTGCACCTGCTCTTCATCAATACGGATAATGCCGCCATAAGAATCGGGATGACCGTCAAGACCTATTACAAAACAGTTTGACAATGATCCGACTTGAAAATTATTTCCGATTCCTGCCATCGGGCTTCCCTGGGGAACAATATATCTAAAATCCTTCAACAGGGAAAAGATTTCATCCTCCCCCATCGGATTCGGGTATTTGTTTTCAATACGCGCTATCTCTTTTGCTATGCGATGATGCATGTCGTCAGGAGTCAATTCATAGATATTGCCATCCGAATCTTTCAATGCATATTTGCTTGACCACACGCGTGCGGCAAGTTCATCTCCTTTGAAATATTCAAGAGAAGCCGCGTAGACCTCGTCATAACTGTAGATTTTTGAAGACATAGAAATTTTGAGTTGTCGATTTGGATAATTTTTCAGTTTCTTAATTTTCAAAAAGTTGACATTTTTGAAAATTTTCCGACTGCAAATATCGCATAAAATATTTGAATATAAAAGTTACCGGCAAGTAAATTTAAGAGCTTGTTTAAAAATAAAAGTGAATTTGGGGACGTAGGCTTGGAGCAGGTTTCTTCTTGAGGTGAAGGAGCA
>NZ_CAJMXD010000175.1:0-5993 GCF_905219685.1 Barnesiella sp. CU968 | reverse complement strand
GTCTTCGGACTGTTTAACATTCATTCATAATCTCAAACCCTCTGACCCGTCAATATTTTTCAGGACGCCACATATCTATACTTATAGTTGCCTATCTTTAATTGCCGTTCATTTGCCGATGCAGAACCGAGAGAATATGGAAGCGAGTAGATCGGGAGTAGAGATGGTGCCGGTGAGCGTGGCGAGGTGGTGGAGGGTTTCGCGGACATCCTGGGCGATGAAGTCGGCAGATAAACCGGTGTCTAAGGCTGCCCGGGCACGAGATAATGCTTCGGCACCCCGCAATATGGCTGCGTAATGNCGCCCGTTGGTCAGTATTATATCTGTGTCAGGATTGTATTCCTTGCATGCCAGAGAAGTCATGACTCCTTTCAGTTCGTCTATACCATACCCCTCGGAGGCTGAAATCGACATACATGCGGCAAACAGATGCGCCGTCTCTTTACCGAATAAAGACTCCGCAGCTGCATCTGCACCGCACAAGGATTCTCCCTGTCCTGCCTCTGCCGGGCTGTATTTCTCCGACTCACAATTGTTTGCAAGATCAACCTTGTTGCAGACAAGCAGGTGTGATGCATCGGGCAACTCCCCTACCCTGTTTAGAATCTCTTTTAGCTGATTGTCTGTATCGCCTGTCGTATCAAGTAGCCAAAGTATGATGGAAGCTCTGGAGAGACGGTCTTCCGCCCTCTCTATACCAATGCGTTCCACTATATCCGCGGTATCGCGCAAACCTGCCGTATCTATGAACCTGAACAGTATCCCGTTCACTTCGCATGTATCTTCTATGATATCGCGGGTTGTGCCGGGCACATCACTTACAATTGCCTTCTCTTCTTCAAGAAGCTGGTTCAAAAGCGTAGATTTTCCAGCATTCGGCGCACCGGCGATCACCACCGGCACTCCGTCTTTCAGTGACCTGCCGGTAGAATAAGAAGCTGCGAGCCTGTGCAGCACTCCGAGCAGTTCATCTGCCAAATCCCTCAGACGCTTACGGTCAGCAAACTCAACCTCCTCTTCCGAAAAATCGAGTTCAAGCTCAAGCAAAGAAGCGAACTCAATCAGACGGTCCCGTAGATTATCAAGATATATTGTAAAACGGCCATTAGCCTGTCGCATCGCCATCCTGTGAGACGCTTTCGATGACGCGGAAATCAGGTCAATCACTCCCTCAGCCTGCGCCAGATCCATACGACCGTTCATAAACGCCCTCTGCGTAAACTCTCCGGGAGCAGCGGCTCGAGCTCCATGGCGCACAAGCAGGTTTACAAGTTCACGCTGAATCCACCGCGATCCGTGGCAGGAAATTTCGAAGACGTCCTCACCGGTAAACGAACGTGGACCCTTGAAAAAGGTCAACACAACCTCATCCAGCACACTGTCGTCTTCCAGAAGCACCTTGCCAAGATGCGCACTGTGAGATGCAATACCGTCAAGCGCAACTCCTTTCCAGCATTTACCGAGCACTTTGTCCGCGTCTTTGCCTGAAAGACGGACAACAGCTATGCCTCCCATACCGGAAGGTGTGGAAACAGCAACAATCGGATCAGTCTGTACAGCAGAAATCATCGTTGGTTCCATTCTCTGAAAGACGCTTTAGATTCAACCTCATTCTCAATATCATCCGGCAATGACGAAAAAAAATCATAACCTGTAAGTTTCTCGACATCATCTACAGTCATTACGTAATTCTGCATTGAGCCGGGAGACGGCATATTCGGAAACACAAAAGCGATTGCACGCGGTTTCTCCACATAAGGAGCCAGCAGCACCTTGAAAAAGGCACTCGGCACAAGCACTCCGTTGCCTATTGTCTTTATGTCGTCTGCATTATATATCGGACCCGCCACAATTACAATTGCCGAATCCCTCACCGCCCAGTTGCGTTCCTTGTTTTCGAGCGTGTTCCAGGCACCCGAATTCAACGAATGGTCCTGTGGGCACATATTTGCCATTACAAAACAATCGTCCATCGCCTCCGCACTCCATTTCTGTTCAGCAGCCGGACACATATGTCCCCGGTCATAGCCCGAATTGCGATAATCATTCGTTGTCGGGCAGCCATCTACATCCCGATCCTGCCAGAACCTGTTATGACGTTTTGCCTCACCCTGGGTTTCAGACCCAAGCAACTCCCATGCCACCCAGTTCGGAGTGCGGTTATGCCGGTTGAACGAGACCCGAAAACCGGTGTAATCATATTCCTTCGACTCCACAGCCGGAGGAGCCAAGACAATATCGAGACCCGTATAATACGGATTCCTCGATTCCTTATATTCATTATCCTCGCGTGTGCACAGTCTGTAAGCCCCGAAGCAAATCATACATGTGCACATAAGCAGAATAATCACAATCCATATTCTCTGTTTCATAACACAAAATTACAAAAAAACGTCTGATTATATCTATTCTTTCTCGGATATTTCTTAATTTTGCAGATAAACGCACGGTCCTGTGATATCAACCATAAACAGGAACTGTAAAAATCTGAAATATCATGACTGTAACCGAACGCTTTCTTGATTTCGTGAGATTCGACACACAGAGCGATGAACTCACCAATATGACCCCCTCCACTCCGGGTCAGATGGAATTTGCAAAATACCTCAAAAGTCTTCTCGAAGACATGGGACTTGAAGAGATCATTCTTGACGACAACGGGTATCTTTTCGCCACCCTCCCTGCCAACACCTCGAAGCAGACTCCCGTGATAGGGTTTATCGCACATATGGACACTTCTCCCGACATGTCGGGCAAACACGTAAAACCCCGCATTGTCACTGACTATGACGGTAAAGACATAACACTGAATGCAGAAAAAGGCATCTGCCTCGCACCGGAAGAATTTCCGGAATTGTTGAATTATATCGGTCAGGATCTGATTGTAACCGATGGCAACACACTGCTCGGAGCCGACGACAAAGCCGGCATAGCGGAAATCATAGACGCTATCGCATGGCTGCAGGCTCACCCCGAGGTTGAACACGGCAAGATACGCATCGGCTTCAATCCTGATGAAGAAATCGGTCTTGGCGCCCACAAGTTCGATGTCGAGAAGTTCGGCTGCGAATTCGCCTATACCATGGACGGCGGCGCAGTCGGCGAACTTGAATATGAAAACTTCAATGCCGCATCCGCAAAAGTAAAAATCAAAGGTCGCAACGTACATCCGGGCTATGCCAAGCACAAGATGATAAACTCAATCCGCGTTGCCAACAACTTCATCGCCATGCTCCCGCGCTGGGAAACACCCGAGCACACAGAAGGCTACGAAGGATTCTACCATCTTGTAGGGATTGAAGGAAGCGTAGAAGAGACAACCCTCACATATATCATACGCGACCACGACCGCGCGCGCTTCGAAAGCCGCAAACGTGAGATCGAACATCTTGTGCGCAAGACAAACATGGAATATCCCGGCTGCTGCACCGTGGAAATCAAAGACCAGTACTATAACATGCGCGAGAAAATCGAGCCAGTGATGCATATCATCGAGATTGCGGAAAAAGCCATGCGCGACGCCGGGATAGAGCCTCGCGTGCAACCGATCCGCGGGGGCACAGACGGAGCGCAGCTCTCATTCAAGGGTCTCCCCTGCCCCAACATTTTCGCTGGAGGGGAGAATTTCCATGGCAGATTTGAATTCGTGCCCATACAGTCAATGGAAAAGGCACGTGATGTAATCGTGAACATATGCCGCATCGCAGCAAAGGCATAATGCCCAAACCAAGAAACTGTTTATAATTTGGACCAACCCGAACTCATAGTCATCACAGGGCCGACTGCGTCTGGCAAGTCGGCCCTTGCCATAGATATCGCACGTGCTGTCGGCACCGAGATCATATCAGCCGACAGCCGACAGATATACAAGGGAATACCTGTTGTCACGGCAATGCCTTCGCCCGAAGAACTCGCCGTCGTGAAACACCATCTAATCGACATGCTTCCCCTTGACGCCTATTACAGCGCGGCGCGTTTCGAAGAAGACGCCCTCGCAATAGCTGAAAAACTTATCGAGCGCAACGGATCGGCAATAGTCTGCGGAGGCTCGATGATGTATGTCGATGCCCTTTGCAACGGCATTGACATGCTCCCCACCGTGCCCGACAGCATCCGCCATGACCTCGAAAAGGAATTTGAAAAAAAAGGGGGTGACTGGCTGAGAGAAAAGCTAAGGCTGCTTGATCCGGAATATTATGGAATTGTTGATTTGTGCAACACCAAACGGGTATTTCACGCTATAGAAATCATCCTTTCCTCAGGGAAAACATATACCGAATTGCGTACAGGAAAGAAACGCAAGCGTCCGTTCCGCATAAAAAAATACATGACAGACCTCCCCCGCGAAGTCCTGTTCGACCGAATCAACAGGCGCGTAGACATCATGCTTGAAAACGGACTTGAAGAGGAAGCGAGAACAGTGTATCACATGCGCCATCTCAACTCACTCAACACGGTCGGACTCAAAGAGATGTTCGCATGGTTCGAGGGCACAATGGATCGAGATACGGCAATCGCACGAATAAAGAAAAACACCAGGGTATATGCAAAAAAGCAAATGACCTGGTGGGCACGCGATCCGGAAATCGTAAAAGGCGACCCCGATACACTCCGGAAGCTTATTCTTCCTGATTCGAACGCCTGACCATCTGCACAGGTGTAGGATTCTCAGGCAATGAATTCAAAGTGCGGGAATCAGTGTTCTTCTGTTTCTTCATCTTTATTTTCACTTTATCGAATCCCTTGCCATAAACACCGTTCACAGCGCCCTGGGTCACAAATGCATCCTCGTCAATACTCTTTATAATACGGAAAATAGTGACCGATTCTATTTTGCGGCACCATACCATCAGTATCTTCACATCATGTTTTGAATACCATCCCTGCCCGTCAAGCACAGTCACGCCCCGGTGAGCCTCATGATTAACACGGTCAGCAATTTCCTGCCATTTTTGCGAAAAAATAAAGAATTGGGTAGCCTGCCTGTTGGTGTTTATAATCATGTCGGTAACATATGAAACAATAAACGTCACCATGAAGCCATAGACGATAGTAGGTATTCGCGCCTCTATACGCGCATCCCATGGTCCGTCAAACGGAAGGAGTATAGATGACGCCACAATCGACATGTCCACGAATATCATTGTCCGTCCGATGCTGACATTGCTTTTCTTTGCCACCATTGCCGCCACGATATCCGTGCCTCCCGAAGAGCCGTTATGTATGAAAGTTGTTCCGATTCCGAGACCACACAATATCGCGCCTAAAGCCACACTTACCACTCGATCCGGCACGAGAGGATGCCCGATACTCATGAAAATGCTCTCGAACACACCTATTCCGAAAGCCACTACCGTCACACCGAAAACCGTGCGCAGCACAAACGTGCGTCCCACCACCTTATAAGCAGCAGCCAGCAATAGAAGGTTTACGGCATAAGATGTCACCGCCACCGGTATTATGCCGTTGGTAGCGAAATAGACAAGGGTTCCGATACCCGCCACACCTCCGATCACAATCTCATGAGGCAGGATTAACGCACAAAACGCGAACGCATAAAGGAGAAGACCGAAGACTATGACTACATAATCCTTGGCATTGTTCATAAGACTGTTATACTTGTTTCCGCCCATCGTATGGAATTAGAAAGAACATAAATCAATCGCAAAATTACTCATTTTTTTCAATTATCAGCGGGATTTTTATAAATTTGCATTTAGAAGTAAAAAAATAATTCAATATGAAACACATCGTAACCCTATTCGCAGCGGCGGCTCTGACAACCGCTTCATCCAACGCGGCAGACTTTTTCTCGACTGAGACACCGGAGCAACTTTTCAATCTCGGCATTCGTCTGGGAGTCAACACATCCAACCGCACCGTCGGCAGCGAAAACATGCCGGGTTACAACGTGCAGGGATGGGGCACGGGATTTGATCTTGGAGTTGTAGCGGACATAAACATACGCGACTATCTCTCGATTCAACCCGGTG
>NZ_CAJMXD010000174.1:0-6010 GCF_905219685.1 Barnesiella sp. CU968 | reverse complement strand
GCTCCTTCTTCGGAATCATGAAATCATCTCAAAATCTCCTAAAATTTAATATAAGCTAATTTCCAACACTTACTTAGGAGTAATAAGTTTGCACAAGTTTACTGCAAAGATAATAAAACTTCGTAATATTCAATCATTTTTTAGTAACTTTGCAATTTATACGCGCAGTTTAGGGAAATCTGCTCATGAGCGCGTTAATAACTTAGATAGAAATTACAAATGGAAAAAAAGAAACAATCAGATAAAGAGTTGATTTCGGCTGAAGCGGAGATTATTGACAATAAAATCCTGCCGGAGGCTGTGGAAGTTATGGCGGAGGAGGTTCCCGAACTGAAAACTTTTGCGGATCTTGGAGTGGATGAAACGTTTCTGCGAGGGATCTCTGAGATGGGTTTTGTACATCCGATGCCTATACAGGAGATGGTGATTCCACATCTTCTTGAGAAAGAGGGAGATGTTGTGGGTCTTGCGCAAACCGGAACCGGCAAGACCGCAGCATTCGGTCTGCCGGTGCTTCAACGCATAAATGTGGAGTTGTCTGTGCCACAGGCACTTGTTATCGCTCCGACCCGTGAATTATGCCTTCAGATAGCTGGGGATCTCGCGGATTTCTCTAAATATGCCGACAGAATAAAGATTCTCCCGGTGTATGGAGGTTCGAGCATAGAAAGCCAGATCCGCACTTTGGGCAAAGGCGTTCAGGTCATAGTGGCAACTCCGGGCAGACTTATAGACCTGATCAAGAGAGGAGTTGTGAAACTCGACAATGTGCACACGGTCATACTTGACGAGGCAGACGAGATGCTGAACATGGGGTTCCTTGATGATATCGATGAAATCCTGTCGCATGTTCCGGAAGACCGCAAGATGCTGATGTTTTCGGCAACAATGCCCAAAGAAATATCGCAGATAGCAAGAAAATACATGCGAGACGCTGTTGAATTCGTTGCCGGAAACCGCAACGAGGGGTCGAAGAATGTGCGGCATATCTATTATATGGTCAAGGCACATGACAAATATCTCGCGCTCAAAAGGGTGGTTGACAACAGTCCCAACATCTACGGCATAGTTTTCTGCCGCACAAAGAAGGAGACTCAGGAGGTTGCCGACAAACTCATCGCCGATGGCTATAATGCAGATTGTCTGCACGGAGACCTTTCGCAGGCTCAGCGGGATCTTGCAATGAAAAAATTCAGAGACCATGTGACGCAGCTCCTGATAGCGACCGATGTCGCTGCACGCGGGCTTGATGTGGATGACCTTACGCACGTGATAAATTTCGGTCTTCCCGACGATGTGGCGGTCTATACGCACAGGAGCGGTCGAACAGGTCGTGCCAACAAGACAGGAGTCTCGGTAGCAATTATACACTCCCGCGAGAAGCACAAGATAAGGCTCATTGAAAACAAGATAGGAAAGGACTTTGAATATCTCAAGGTTCCGACTCCGGAACATATTATTGAGAAACAGCTCTATAATCTTGCCGACCGCCTTGAGCGCGTAGAGGTCAATGAGAGTGAGATCGGGAAATACCTTCCCGGTGTCCGCAAGAAACTTGAATGGCTTTCGGAAGAGGATCTGTTGAAACGAGTGCTTTCGCTTGAATTCAACCGTCTTCTCGCATATTATCAGAATATGCCCGATATCGATCTTAACGAATCCGACAAGGGGAAGAAAGGTAGAAAGGAATCCGAGCCGCGTGAGAAGAAAGACAAGGATCGCAGAGAAGCCGAAGATGGATATGAAAGGCTGATGGTCAACATCGGTAAGTCAAACGGTTTCTTCCCCGGCAATCTCATGGAGCTTGTCAACAAGAACGTCGCCGGTCCGAAACCGGTCATAGGACGTATAGATCTGTTGCCCGGATATACGCTGTTCGATGTGCGTAAGGATGATGCGCACAGAGTGCTTGATGCTTTGAAACATGCAGACTTTTTCGGAGACAAGATATATGCGGAGGTTGCCACAGACCGTGACTACTCCGCTGAATCCAAAAAAGCGAGAAGAGGCGGAAAGAAATATTCCAAAGATAAGGATGAGAGCGCGGGGAGAGGATCTTCAAGCCGTGGCGAGAGAAAATCCGCATCGCAAAAGAAAGATTCCAAATCAAAGAGAAGCAAGAATCGTGATGCCATGGATGACTATATCGTGGATTTTGTTTCTTCAAAACTGAATAAAAGCAAGGATTCGAAAAAAATCAAGGATTCGAAAAAAAGTAAGAAGGAGAAGAAGGGGAAATCTTCTAAGAAGCCGAAATATAACGGCAACTATGATATTTTTATGAAATAAATGTATAAGTATGAAAGGGGTCTGTATACTTGTAATTTTGATGGTGTCGGCATTGTCAGCGAACATGCGGGCAGAGATTGTGGCACACGATACGATTACCGCTTCGGAGGCGTTTGTTGAGTTGCCGATATCTGTGCTTGACCTTATCGACAAGTCAAGACGCATGGATATGCTTGACTATTACGCTGCCGACAGCATCGCAAAAATACCGAATGTCATGGAGGGCTTGTCTTTTCTTGACAAGGTTACTCGCGATTACGTTAAGGCTAATCTGACTCCTGTTTCGACAATCACGGTCAAAGTGCTTCCTTTGAAACGGGGAGAAGTGGTCATGACCGCCTATACGATCGGCGACAAAGACCAGGCTTATGACACGGAACTGCGGTTTTACGATTCCAATTACACTGAGCTGAAAACCGCAAAGTTCATAAAGCCTGCCACTCTTGATGATTTTTTTGATTATCCTGATAAGGAGTCGAAGAAGAGAGTGGCGGAACTTGTGCCATTCCCCACTGTGCGCTATGAGCCTGATGTAAACGGAACGGGGATGAGTGCCGAACTTACCGTCGGGCAGTTCATGAGCGCCGATGATTATGCGAGTATAAAGCCGTTGCTGAAACCCCGGCTGCACTACAAGTGGACCGGCTCCAAATTCAATTTGGAGAAATAATTGAAATAGATTAATTTTGCAGAAACATAGGCTGTTTGTGCAGCTGTTTCTCAAATACACAACACTACCAACATTATGGAACGCAAAGTAAGAGTACGTTTTGCCCCCTCTCCAACAGGACCGCTTCATATCGGCGGAGTCCGTACGGCTCTGTATAATTATTTGTTCGCACGCGCCAACGGCGGCGACATGATACTGAGAATTGAAGACACAGATTCGCGCCGTTTTGTGCCCGGTGCGGAGGAATATATAAACGAATCTCTCGCATGGCTCGGAATCGGCATAGACGAAGGTGTGCGCGAAGGCGGCGAATTCGGTCCCTACAAGCAGAGTCAGCGCAGAGACATATATCGTGAATATGTAAAAATACTCCTCGATTCAGGCAAAGCCTACATCGCATTCGACACACCTGAGGAGCTTGAGGCAGCCAGGACTGCCACTCCAAATTTCCAGTATGACGCTTCTACACGCGGCTCAATGCGCAATTCATTGACCATGTCTGACGAGGAGGTCAAAGCCCTTATAGACGGCGGCACGCAGTATGTGGTGCGGTTCAGGATAGAACCCGACAGGGAAGTCCGTGTAAATGACCTGATACGCGGAGAAGTTATTGTGAATTCTTCTATTCTTGATGACAAGGTTCTTTACAAAAGTGCTGACGATCTTCCCACATATCATCTCGCCAATATAGTAGATGATCATCTCATGGAGGTGAGTCACGTGATTCGCGGAGAGGAATGGCTGCCGTCTGCGCCGTTGCATGTACTTTTGTATGAGGCTTTCGGCTGGAGTGACACGATGCCCAGGTTCGTGCATCTGCCGTTGTTGCTGAAGCCCGTAGGCAACGGGAAACTTTCAAAAAGGGACGGTGACAAACTCGGGTTTCCTGTATTCCCGCTTGAATGGCACGATCCGAATTCCGGTGAAATCTCGTCCGGCTACAGGGAGAAAGGTTATCTTCCGGAAGCGGTGGTGAACTTCCTTGCGCTTTTAGGCTGGAACCCCGGGGATGATTCGGAGCTGATGGATATGGATGAACTGGTAAGAAAATTCTCGTTTGATCATTGTTCCAAGGCAGGAGCAAAGTTCGATTATCAGAAAGGGATATGGTTCAACCATGAATACCTGATGAAAAAGGATAACGATGAACTGGCTGCTCTGTTTATGCCTGTTCTTGCAGAGAAAGGCATTTCAGATTTCTCTTCGGATTATGTGGCAAAAGCTCTCGGAATGGTGAAAGGGAGAGCCAATCTGATTCCTGATCTTTGGAGTCAGGCTGATTTCTTCTTCGTTGCTCCTGTGTCTTATGCCGAAAAGGATGTCAGGAAACGGTGGAGCGCTGATACACCCCGCATTATGGAGGAGCTGATTGTCATATTGGAAGGAATTGAAGACATGACTTCGGCAAATGCTGAAAAAATAGTGCTTGACTGGATTTCAGAGAAAGGTTATCATTTGGGTAATGTCATGAACGCATTCCGTCTTGCTGTTGTCGGAGCATGCCGCGGTCCGCATATGTTCGATATAACAGAACTCATGCCCAAAAACGAGGTAATTGACAGAATTAGGAAGGCAATCGAAACTATACCGGCACCCGAGAAATGAGACTACCACATCCTAAAGAGGTGAGGGGATTCCTCGCCGAAGGTTGTCGGCAACTTTTGGAGAAGCCCCTGTATTCAGGGGCTATTTCCGCATTTGGGGTTGGCGTGAAAGTTGCCGGCTTTAAAAATTCCAAGGCTCGTCTGCTTAGTGAAGGGCAGAAGGAGATCTGGCGCCGTCTCGATGAATCAATCGAGGCAGATGCGCGTTATATATGGGTTCATGCCGCCTCGCTGGGTGAGTTCGAGCAAGGACGCCCCATTATCGAGAAAATAAGGAAAGAGCGTCCGGAATATAAGATTCTTCTGACTTTCTTCTCTCCATCGGGATATGAAGTCCGTAAGAATTATAGCGGTGCGGACTGTGTGTGCTATCTCCCGTTCGACACCCCCGGCAGAGTGCGTCGCTTTATTGACAAGGTTAATCCGGAGATTGCCATATTCGTGAAATATGAATTCTGGCGCAATTATCTCCACGAATTGTGGCGCCGCCAGATTCCCGTTTACCTTATAAGTGCCGTTTTTCGTCCGGATCAGTTTTTCTTCAAGCGTCGCAGTGCCTGGTACGGATACTGGCTAAAATGGTATACCAGAATTTTCGTTCAGGATGAACGTAGCCGTCAGCTGCTGCATTCCATAAGGGTAGACAGTGTGGATGTGTGTGGAGATACCAGATTTGACAGAGTGTCGGACATCAGAGCCGCGAGAAAACCGATTCCTTTGATAGAACGTTTTGCCGGCACTCCCGGAAAGAATAAAGTGATGATGGCAGGGAGCAGCTGGCCTGAAGACGAACGTATCTATGCCGAATGGTTTGACAGACACCCGGAAATCAAACTTGTGATTGCTCCGCATGAATTTGATAAGGAGAGACTTGATACATTGGTGTCACTTTTCAAGAATGGAGCAGTGCTTATGAGTGAGGCTCAGAAAGACGAGGCACTTCTTGACGGGAAACAGGTTCTTGTGATCGATTGCTTCGGACTGTTGTCTTCGGCTTATGCATATTGCAATGTGGCATATGTCGGCGGTGGTTTTGGAGCCGGACTTCACAATATAAATGAAGCTGCCGTATATGATGTGCCCGTTTTTTACGGACCTAATAATGAGAAATTCATTGAAGCAGGTGAAATGGCATCGTCAGGGGGTGGAATCCCGATTGCTTCGAAAGAGGACTTCGAGCGCATGGCGGATATTCTTTTTTACAATGACAGGGAACGCGAAACCCGCGGACGCAATGCCGGTGACTATATACGCGCCAAAATAGGCGCAACAGATAAAATTTTTGATATTATATTTCCATCATGAAATCTAAATCGTTAAAACTCATCGCAATTGCAATGACGGCAGGGTCGTTGATGGCATCTGCCGCCGGACTACAAAAAACATTGACCATCAATACATCCAAAAAAGGTGCGGAAATTCCGAAGACGATGTACGGTCTTTTCTA
>NZ_CAJMXD010000173.1:0-6038 GCF_905219685.1 Barnesiella sp. CU968 | reverse complement strand
TATCATAAGTAATTTATAATCTTGTTTTTTTATTTTCGCTTATCCCCGCGTCACAGAGAATCCCTGTTCACCGGGAATATACCCTCCGGATTCAGTATGCGGTATTCCGTAAGGTTCTCATTGGAGATAAATCCAGTGCCCTCGAGGACATGCGTAGCGTTTTCTATGTGTATGAATGTATCGCTGTAGATACGCCCGTGCCTCTGATCCCAGAACACGCGTTCCGAAAGAAACAGATCTTTCGGAACCTTGGTCATCTCCACATGCCCTTCGAGACGCCATAGACGCTCGTTCTTGAAAAACTTTGCCGAATCCGCCGCCACAGTTGCCACCACCTGAAAATACGGGTCGTATTTCTGCAGGAACAACCCTTTTGGAAAATGCCAGTAAGGGGTGTCGGCTTCATCGAACACCTGCCAGAGCGGAGCCACTATCTTATACTGAATGACACCGGAATCCGAGATCAGGGTAGATATGTTCTTAGTGGTCATAGTCGCCATCTTCTCCGGGTTGAGTCCGGCGGCGACATCCACTTTCCGCTCCTCGCGACACGCCGCAAGCAGCAGTATAAACACCATCAGGGCTGTCAGTATCCTCATGTCTGATTTTACTTGTCTACACCCCGCTCCGTTATCGGATCTTACGCTTCCAGAACCAGACCTCGTTGAAGTTGACGCCCAATGTTATATTGAAATAATTCTCTCCGATCAGCTTAGCAGGAGTGGCATACCGTTTTTTCCATTCCAGTCCGAAGTTTATCTGCGTCTTACCCTCAGGTGTCGGGAAACCGGCACCGCAGGTGACACCCATCTCCTTGACCTTGTTACCATTGATATTGAGGTAATCGTTTGCGAAATAACCTCCGATACGATATGCAACACGCTGACCGTAATTACCACGGAGCTTTGGCACGAATTCAGCGCCTACCGCAATTTTCATACGGTCGTTGAAATCCATTCCGGCAGCTACAATCTCCTTGTCGTTGACATGTGTCACCCCGTTGTTGTCCTTATAGCTGTAAAGGGCAGAATAAGGTGCCTTGCTCCACTGCTGCCAAGTGACATCCGCCTCAACCATCACACGATAGGTCTTTTCATAAGTATAGCTGACACCTGCTCCGATTGACGTGGGATTGAAATATTTATCTTTCATTTTCATATAAGCCACAGTATCGGGCAGACTCTCCTGCTGGGTTTCCACTGACGTGACCCAGGTCTTTCCCCTCATGGTCTTGCGTGGGGAGTATGTGGCACCGAACACAAGTTTGTTGAAGCGGTTCCACCGTGCCGTATATTGCGCGCCTATGTTGATATTCCAGTCGCGGATTTCCATCACGTGCTCGAACTTCGTCTCGCCGCCGCTGTTCGGTCGGGCAAATACATCATTTACGATATTTCCGAAATCATAGCTCACATTGAAACCGAGAGAGAATCCCCCGACTTTTCCGCTGAGTCCGAGATAAAGCTGGTTTATGCCGCCTGAACCCTGATTCTCCATCGCACCGTGCTTGATCTCGTTACCGAACGCATAACCTACAGAGCTATAAGGCAGAAGACCTATGGACCCACCCATAAATTTCGAAATAGGGAACTGCATTGTGACATAATCCACGCCACCTCCGGTAGAATACTGACGTGCGCTCCCCTCCTGACTCCACAACATAGACACATCCGCTCCGAGGTCGAAAAGGAATGTCAGCGAGTCGATGGCGGCATAAGATGCCGGATTCATCACATTGATCTGACGGCCGGAGTTCATGGCGTAACCCACACCACCCATCTGTTTCTGCAGGGAAGTGGCGCGGTCACCGATTATTCCGTAACCATACATTGAATAGGGAGACGAAGTCTGCGCCGAAGCCGTAGCTGTCGCGGCAGCCACAAAGGCTGACGCCAAAAGAATCTTTATTTTACTCATATATCTGACTGGAGAGATTTATATTTAGCGTTATTGTTATCTGAATTAATATCGGCTGCCGTACGGAGGCTGTCTGTCTTTTCCGCATGAAGATAAATCCGTTCGAGACCTTTGCCCACGAGTGAATATGCGGTCACGGGCTTAACCCCGTAACGACATATGTGCGGAGCCAGGAAATCCGCGTCTCCACCCGTTAGAAGGAGCCTGATTCTCGGGTAGCGCTTTCTTGCCTCCTTATAAGCGGAGACAATCTCCGAAACAATTCCATTCACAACCCCGGCTCTTATCGCAGTCTCTGTGTCATAGCCGAACGTGGGGATATCACCCGTTGCCGATACAAGGGGAAGACGCGATGTGAACCGGTTGAGCGAACGGAACCTCAGCCGCATTCCGGGAGAGATATTCCCTCCGAGGAAACGATTGCGAACCACTATATCAAGAGTCACCGCGGTTCCGGCATCCACCACAAGCGCTTCCTCGGCGACAAGCGACGCGCCTGCCGCCGCGGCAATGCGGTCAAGACCGAGAGTGGAGGGAGTGGCATATTCCACACCGATAGGCAGCGGAGTCTCATGAGAAAGTCTCATCACCGGTTTTCCGACACACTCTCCGATTTCATCAAGGAATGCCCCAGGGTCACGCCCCACACTGCAGCATATCGCCCCTCCCGGTCTGTAACGGTCTATAAACGGGAAGAACGGACGCGCATCAAGATCTTCGACAAGAATACTCTCAATCAGGATTCCGTTCTCAAAGACACTCCCTTTGACGGCAGTGTTTCCTATGTCGATTGTCAGGACTCTCATACACTTATCCGCAACATCAGTCAAGACCTTTCTCTTTCTTCGCCCGGGCAGAGATCATCCATGACGAGATAACCTGAATCATGGCTCCGGCGAGAGTGAAAACAATAGTATTGTTCATCACCGGAAGCGAAAACACGATACCCGCAAGGCGGTGAGCGTTATAAAACCAGAATCCTGACGCCACCACAAAGCAGAAACCTGCCCACATCTCCATGCGGCGCAGCCGGCGCAACTTCAGAGAATCGCCGGGGTCATTGACGTTTACCATTCTTGCTACGGTATAGATTACCGCCCCGGCGGCAAACACCCATTTGCAGATTCCCGCAATCAGCGCATCCTCGACAGCGGCAAACGGAGCCATAAGACCGGCGGCTATCAGCAGCAGCCCGACAGTTGATATAGCTTCAATCCGGCGCCTGAGCCGCTCTTTATTTCCGTTTGCGAACGGTGCCGTTGTTCTGACTTTCTTCATCACTTGATAAGATAGACATCTTCGGAAGGGCGCTGCATGTGATATTGCTCGCGCACCACATGCTCAAGATCCTCCGCGCTGATATACAAAGCCTCGCGGCGTGTCCTGTACCATTCGGCGGAATCCTCGCATTCACGTATCTGACGTTTCAGCGACTTGATCTCTTCCTGATATTTCATATTGAGTTTCATAGAGGTGTCCTCATTGAAAAAGAGAAGAAGCACCACAACCGACCCCACTGCTATCAGCGTAAAATGAGACTTGCGGCGCACCCAGAAATTCAGTTTCTTTATTCTCTTGCTCATATTGGTTCCTCAATTCTTGCAAAATTAATCATAATAATAGAATTATCGGCTAAAACACCTCGATTTTTTAACAGCTATTAAGGAAAGTACCTGTTTTTGAAAAAAATTTCAAAAAACATCCGAATCCCGATGTCTATATTTCCGATAATCTTGTTATATATTCATAAAGGTTATTGATTTTAGAATAGAGTTCGAAAATTCAATTGCTGATCACCTATAAACTATACCATTATGGCTGACAAATTATCGTTCAAACAAAGATTGCTGGGGCTTCAGGGCAACCTCTACAATTTCGCCTGTCAGCTCACCTCCGACAGGGATGCCGCTCAGGATCTCGTACAGGATACTACTCTGAAAGTCCTTGACAACGAAGCAAAATATGTCGACAATGTCAACTTCAAGGGTTGGGTGTTCACGATCATGCGCAACATCTTCATCAACAATTATCGCCGTCAGGTAAGAAGCGCGACAGTGGTGGACACAACCGAAGACCTGTACCACCTCAATCTATGTCAGGAATCAGGACTCACCACTCCGGAAGGTTCGTTCGCCGCCAAGGAGATTTCCGTGGCAATAAATTCTTTCGCCAAAGAATACAAAGTGCCTTTCACCATGTATCTCGCAGGATATAAATACAGTGAGATTGCCAAAAAAATGAATCTCCCGCTCGGAACGGTTAAAAGCCGCATATTCTTCGCAAGAAAAAGGCTTCAGGGGATGCTTAAAGACTACAGATAACCACCTTCTGTCTGACCGCCAACAGAATATGCTGGTCAGAAACAGAAAAACCGAATAAACAATCTTCCCCGACAGCCAGATATGCCGGGGATTTTGTTTTACATTCGAGTGGGAAATTGCTCAATCCCCCTTTTTTTCGTAATTTTGTGGAATAATTTACAAAATATGACAACCGCTTCAATAAAGAAGAGAGAAAACATAGCTGAATATCTGCTGTATATGTGGCAGATTGAGGATCTCATCCGGGCATACCGCCTCGACATCGACAGTATTCAGACGGGAATTATCGACAGGTATACTTCGCTGTCTGACGCCGAACGTTCCGAGATGCGCGGATGGTATGAGTCGCTGATCGACATGATGCGGCGCGAAAATGTGACGGAAGCCGGTCATCTCCAGCTCAACAGGAATGTGCTCGGTGAACTTCAGGAACTTCACGGCAGGCTCCTGAAAAATCCGAAATTCGCACCTTACGCCGCCGAGTATTACAATACTCTACCCTTTATTGTGGAGATCAGGGCAAAGGCAGGAGAAAACAGAAAAAACGAGCTGGAATCCTGTTTCGACGCTCTTTACGGGATACTGATGCTGCGTCTGCAGGGGAAGGAGATTTCTGAAGAGACCACGCTTGCGGCAAAACAGATATCCCGCTTTCTCGGCATGCTCGCCGGCTATTACAAAAAAGATTATAATAACGAACTTGATTTAGAAGAGGAATAACTTGATTTAGAGGAGGAATAAAATGAGAATAATGGTTACAGGAGCAAACGGACAGCTCGGCAATTCGCTCAGACGCGAACTTGAGGCTGACAGCTCCATCGAAGCTATATACACAGACGCCAACACTCTTGACATAACGGATTACGGCACATTGAACCGTTTTTTTGAAGACAATCCGGTGGATATGGTCATAAACTGCGCGGCTTATACAGCAGTTGACCGTGCGGAATCCGACGACCTGAAAGCTGCCGCAATCAATACCGGTGCGGTCGGAAATCTCGGTCAGGCTGCTGCAAAACACGGCATGAAGGTGATTCATGTCTCTACCGACTATGTTTTCTCAGGAGAGACATTCCGCCCTTATGAAGAAAACGACGAGCCGTATCCGCAAAGCATCTACGGCAGAACCAAACTTGAAGGGGAAGGATTGCTGACATCATTCTGCAGCAACGCCATGATAATAAGAACGGCTTGGCTATATTCGGAATTCGGAAGCAACTACGTCAAGACCATGCTCCGTCTGGCAGATGAAAGAGAGGAGATAAACGTTGTCTCCGACCAGATCGGATCCCCGACCTACGCCGGAGACCTCGCCCATGCAATTCATCTTATTATCAAACATGAGAACTGGCAGCCGGGAATATACCATTTCACAGACGAAGGAGTCGCCTCTTGGTACCACTTCACCAAAGCGATTTTCGACATAACCGGAAAAAAGACAAAAGTAAACGCCATACGCACCTCCCAATATCCGACACCTGCAAAACGCCCCCTCTACTCCGTATTGAGCAAAAACAAGATCAAGCGCAATTACGGACTGGAGATTCCATACTGGCGCGACTCGCTGAAACGATGTCTGGAGCAGATGGGAGTCTAAGAAACTGCTTAAATCCGAAAACCTGACTTTCATGAGCGAAGAACTGAACAAGGAAATAGAGAGAAGGCGGACATTCGCAATCATCTCACACCCGGATGCGGGTAAGACCACTCTCACCGAGAAACTATTGCTTTTCGGAGGTGCCATACATGTGGCGGGAGCGGTTAAAAGCAATAAAAGAAAGAAAACAGCCACCTCCGACT
>NZ_CAJMXD010000172.1:0-6102 GCF_905219685.1 Barnesiella sp. CU968 | reverse complement strand
CATCGAGATTACAGCCAGGGAAATTCTGAAACTGAAAGAAGAACTTTATAAAATCATTTCAGAGCATTCCGGACAGCCGTTTGATAAAGTTGAGGCAGATTCAGACCGTGATTACTGGATGATAGCCGGAGAGGCTAAGGAATATGGCATGATTGACAAAGTCCTTGTAAATCCGAAGAAGGAGGCTTGATAAAATGGCAGTAAAGAGAAACGGTCTTGTCTGCACCATGTGCGGCAATGTGGATTGCACGGCGACCCCGGTTGTGAAGGTTCTGGAGGGGCTGAACCTCTGCACCGACTGCATCAGCTTTATCGATGAATCACGTGATGTGCAGCTTCAACAGCGTAAAAATGCCGGCAAGAGCAAAGCCAATACTGGAAAAAGCATACCGAAGCCCAAAGAGATTCACGATTTTCTCAATCAGTATATCATAGGGCAGGAGGATGCAAAAAAATATCTCTCTGTAGCTGTCTATAACCATTACAAGCGCATCAACTCCACTGCGGACGATGATGTGGATGTGGAGAAATCCAACATCATACTTGTCGGTCCTACAGGCACCGGGAAGACACTTCTTGCAAAAACGATAGCAAGGCTTCTTGATGTGCCATTCACCATTGTCGATGCCACTGTTCTTACTGAAGCCGGCTACGTGGGTGAAGACATCGAGTCTTTGCTTACCCGTCTGCTCCAGACATGTGACTATGATGTGGAGAGGGCTCAGAGAGGAATAGTGTTCATCGATGAGATTGACAAAATCGCACGCAAGAGCGACAATCCCTCGATAACGCGTGATGTCAGTGGCGAGGGTGTTCAGCAGGGTCTGTTGAAACTTCTTGAAGGCAGCACTGTGCTTGTGCCGCCAAACGGAGGCCGCAAGCATCCGGAGCAGAAGCTGATACCGGTTGACACAAAGAATATACTTTTTATATGTGGAGGTGCATTCGACGGTATAGAAAGAAAGATCGCATCGCGTCTTAACACACATGTTGTCGGATATGGACATGATGAGCGGTCCAAAAAGCATCAGCGCGACAATCTTATGAAGTATGTCATGCCGCAGGATCTCAAGAGCTTCGGTCTGATACCCGAGATTATCGGCAGACTGCCTGTGCTTACGAGTCTCGAGCCGCTTGACAAGGATGCGTTGCTGCGGATTCTTACCGAACCCAAGAATGCTATTACGCGTCAGTATAAGAAGTTGTTCGAGATGGATGGAGTGGAGCTTGAGTTTACTGAAGATGCATTGAATCTCATTGCCGACAAGGCGATTGAATACAAGCTCGGTGCCAGAGGTCTGCGCTCGATAGTAGAGACAATCATGGTTGACGCGATGTATGAGGTGCCCTCAAAGTCCGAAAAGAAATTCATAGTTGATGCGGCTTATGCTGCGTCACAGCTTGAAAAGGCACACTTCGAGCGTACACGTCTTTCAGATTGATTCTCTACGTTGCATCTACACCGGAAAACGGAAGACTATTATATTCGGGACTTGTGAATCTTTCTTCGCAAGTCTCTTTTTTTTGAGAAGATATTGCGATAATTCAAAAATTATTTTAATTTTGTAATGGCGTATGTCATATGATGTGTCTTTAGATAACAAAGCAGCATGCAGACATTCGCCTGAACCAATAACAATTAATACCCGCATGTCTACTCCTCCTGATATTCATGAAGCGCTGAAATACCATTTCGGTTTCGGCAAATTTAAAGGTGACCAGCAAGCGATCATAGAAAGTCTGCTTGATGGCAACGATGTTTTTGTGCTTATGCCGACAGGTGGAGGCAAGTCTCTCTGCTATCAGTTGCCCGCGTTGATGTCGGAAGGTACGGCGGTAGTGATCTCGCCGTTGATCGCTCTGATGAAGAATCAGGTTGATGCCATGCGCAACTATGAAGAGGATGACGGTATCGCTCATTTTCTGAATTCTTCGTTGACAAAAACGGGTGCCGAAGCTGTGAAGGCAGATGTACGCGCAGGGAAGACCAAACTCCTTTATGTGGCTCCCGAGTCTCTGTCAAAGGAATCCAGTGTGGAGTTCCTCAAATCCATAAAGATTTCATTTTTTGCTATAGATGAGGCACATTGCATATCCGAATGGGGTCATGACTTCAGACCGGAATATCGTAAAATACGCCCTTTGATTGCTGAAATCGGAGATTACCATGTGATCGCACTGACAGCGACAGCCACACCCAAGGTGCAACATGACATTCAGAAGAATCTCGGCATACTTGATGCAAAGGTATTCAAATCAAGCTTTAACAGGAAGAATCTCTATTATGAGGTTCGACCTAAGACAAAAGATGTTGATCGAGAGATTATCAAATATATAAAGACACATCCCGGGGAATCGGGCATCATCTATTGCCTCAGCCGGAAGAAAGTTGAGGAACTTGCCGAGACCTTGCGTATCAATGGCATATCATCGTTGCCTTATCATGCGGGGATGGATCCTCAGACCCGTTCGGAGAATCAGGATGCTTTTCTGGAAGAGAAAGTCAATGTGATTGTGGCAACGATTGCGTTCGGCATGGGTATTGACAAACCGGATGTGCGTTTTGTGATTCATTATGACATACCCAAAAGTCTCGAGGGGTATTATCAGGAAACCGGAAGAGCCGGAAGAGACGGTGGTGAAGGGCGTTGCATTACGTTTTACAACAACAAGGATCTTCAGAAACTTGACAAACTGATGCAGAGCAAAACAGCCACAGAGCAGGAAATCGGACGCCAGTTGCTTCAAGAGACCGCAAATTATGCGGAATCGTCGGTATGCCGACGCAAGATACTTCTTCATTATTTCGGAGAAGATTATCATGAAGATAATTGTGGGAATTGCGACAATTGTCTCAATCCGAAAAAGCAGATAGAGGCATCGGAGGCTCTTGCCGCTGTGCTTGAAGCGGTTCGAGATGTAAAAGAAAATCATAAACAAGAATATATAGTAAATATCCTCATCGGTAGAAAGACCGATGAAATCAAGTCAAATCATCATTCAGAGGTGGAGTCTTTCGGCTTTCTTGAAAGCGAGGGAGAGAAATTTGTTGCCACTCTTATACGTCAGGGAGTCATCGGCGACTATCTTTCGCGCGACCTTGAGAATTATGGCAATCTCAAACTCACCGACAAGGGGCGGGACTTCATCGAAAACCCAACTTCATTTAAAATCGTGGAAGATATTGATTATTCTGATGCAGACGTGGAGTTGTCATTAAAAGAGGGGGCCTCTTGCGCGGCCGATCCTGAACTCTACGCTATTTTAAAAGATCTAAGAAAAAAAATTGCGCGAAAACAAAATCTCCCTCCTTATGTGATATTTCAGGAGCCGTCTCTTGAAGCCATGGCTACAACTTACCCCATTACGGAAGAGGAGCTTGCAAATATTCCCGGTGTTGGATTAGGAAAGGCAAAACGCTATGGAAAAGAGTTTATAGAGGTCATCAAACGGCATGTAGCCGAAAATGAGATTATACGTCCGGAAGATATACGGGTGCGCTCGGTTCCTAAAGAGAATAATCTCAAGGTGTCGGTGATTCAAGCCATTGACCGAAAAATAGATCTTGACGAACTTGCAGAGAGCAAAGGTCTTGAATTTGAGGAGATGCTTGACGTGCTTGAATCCATTGTGGAGGCAGGAACCAAAATCGATATCAATTATTTCATATATGAGATACTTGATGACGAGCAGGTGGAAGATATAATGGATTATTTCCGTGAAAGCGAGGAAGATGATCTGGAAAACGCAATTCAGGAACTTGGTGACGAATATGAAGAAAACAATATTCGTCTGGTAAGGGTGAAGTTCATATCGGAAATGGGGAATTGACAGTATTCAGGCAATAAATACGGTTATAATTTTAACGATGACAATTTTTATAAATTGTCATCGTTAAAATTATATGGATATTGGAAAGATGAGTTCTGAATTTCCAAAGACGGAATTTCCATGTTCCATAAAGGTAAGTAAGTAACAAAAGTTGAAACTTAAATGAATAAAAAGTTTGTCGCCGGGGCAGGAGTAACTCTTTTCGCTTTGGCTCTTACGGCTAAGGATCCCGTAATAATGACAGTCAATGGTGTTGACGTTCCTAAATCGGAGTTTGAATATCTGTATGGAAAGAACAGTCAGCAGCAACTTAGCCAGCAGCCTCTTGATGAGTATGTAGAGATGTTTAAGCTTTATAAGATGAAAGTCGAGGACGCCAAGGCGGAAGGGATAGACACCACTGCGGCTTTCAGAAAAGAGATGGAGCAATACCGGCATGATCTTGCCGCTCCTTATCTTGCCGACTCTGTATTCCTTGAAAAACTTCTTAAAGAGACATATGACCGGGCGACACAAGAGGTGGAGGTAAGCCACATCATGCTCTTCAAAAGTCAGAATCCTGCCGAGAATGCTGCTAAACGCCAGCGTATCGACAGTGTGAGGGATGCGTTGCTCTCCGGTGCTGATTTCACGGAACTTGCCGCCGGAATCTCGGAAGACCGCGGATCTAACCAGAGAGGTGGATGGATGGGTTATATATCCGCCCAGCAATATCCGTATTCATTCGAGGTTGCAGCCTATGCTACTCCTGAAGGCGAGATTTCTGGAGTCGTGGAAAGTCCGGTCGGATACCACGTGCTGAAAGGAGGCAAGCGTCGCCCGGCGAGAGGCAAAATCCAGGCAGCCCATATTCTTAAGATGGCACAGGGTAATGATTCCGCGACAGATTCCAAAGCGCGTCATGAAATTGACAGTATCTATAATATTGTCAAGGCAAATCCATCGGCATTTTCAGAGCTTGCCACCCGTCGTTCCGATGACAGAGGCTCAGCACGTCAGGGCGGGATGTTGCCATGGTTCGGTACCGGCGAGATGGTTGCGGAATTTGACTCCGTTGCGTTCTCTCTGACGGACAACAGTATAAGCGAACCTTTCCGCACGGCTTTCGGCTGGCATATCATTAACCGAATCGCATCGCGCCCGATTCCTTCTATGGAACAGATGAAGCCTGAGTTCCTTGCGCGTGTAACCAATCCGCAGGATGAACGATATTCACTTGTGCGTGATAATCAGACCTCACGTCTCGCGGCTAAGCACAAGGCAAAACTCAATGATAAAGTGGTGGAATCCATTGAGCGGTATATCAGTACAAATGCACTTGATTCCGCATTCTATGCCGCTTACGGCAACACTTCCGATGGCAATCTTACCTTGATAACCATAGGTGGAAATAAAATTCCGGTGTCGGCTTTAGTGTATGAAATGAGAAATATAAGACAGACCAATCCGGAAGCTGCGTTGAAAATATTTGACAATAGTCTTGCTTCGTTCTACAACACTTCTCTTGTAGAGGTGGAAATAGACAGGCTCGAGCGAGAGGAACCGGATTACAGGAATCTTCTTCATGAATATATCGACGGCAGTCTACTTTATGAAGTAAGCGTGAAGAAAATCTGGGATAAGGCAGCCAAAGATACAGAAGGTCTTAAAGACTATTTTGAATCTCATCGAGATAATTACAAATGGAGCGTTCCTCATGCAAAGGGGTATCTTGTTCAGACACTCAATGATTCCATTGCGGATGAAGTGAGAAAAATGGCGGCTGTCACAGGGCGTGACTCAATAGTAAATACGATACGCAAGTCATTCAAAGGCACAGTCTCGATAGAGAAGGTGCTCGTGGAGAAAGGGGGCAACGCGATGGTAGATAATCTTGTGTTTGACGGAGCGCCAACAAAGCCGGTGAAGAAGAATTTCGAATCATTCTTCATGATAGATCCGAGAATATTGACTGAACCTGAAGAATACACAGATGTACGCGGACTCGTCACGAATGACTATCAGAATGAGTTTCAGAGTCAATGGGAGGATGAACTAAGGAATAAATATCCGGTCAAGGTTAATCAGAAAGTGTTAAAAAGCGTGAAGAAATAGAATAAAAGGCATTCACATGAGGAGGCCGGGTCAATATTAAGACCCGGCTTCTTTTTTATTAGTGGAAATTTGTTTAAATTTGTAACGTATTATGAAAATGCGGAAACCTATACTGTTCATAAGTGTGTTTATGGCATCGGCATCATTGCAGATGCCTTTGGCTTGCTCATCTCCGGC
>NZ_CAJMXD010000171.1:0-6105 GCF_905219685.1 Barnesiella sp. CU968 | reverse complement strand
GTGGAATCCAACATAGCCGATAAACTCACCTGTTTCCTTAATTTCAACGGCATACAATCCGAATCCTGTTTCCTCAAATTCAGAATTAATCCTATCAACAAAGCCATTTGATTCTTCAACAGATAATGGTGCCGGAAAGTATCTCATGACATTATCATTGCTGTTCAATTCAGCAAATACATCCCTGTCGGTCATTCTCCATGAACGCAAAATCAGTCTTTCAGTTTCGATATATGTTGTATCCATGTTGCAAAATTAGCCATTTTCAGTGAGTTTTCAGTGCCAATATGTCGTCATTCGTTTTCACCGGCGCGTAAACTTAACTCCAGTTATTATGCAGTCATATCAACTCAGGAAGTAGTGCTTGCTCGGATTTCTAAACGTGCGGAGCAGGGCTATTCTTTTGCCTTTTGGCTGAAAAATCTCCAGACACAAAATGGTATTTGCCTCCGCAAGCTCCGGCGAATACTTCATTTTGCACTCGTATTTTTCCACCAAAGGGTGAACAGCCCTTCTTTGCCTCCGCACGCTGCCGTGTCAACGAGCAAGCAAAACTTCGATAGTTGATAGACGCATAAAAAAATGTCGCACGATGAAAACGAACAACAACATATCAAACAGACGAGGCAGAGCATCCATCTCCAGTCTCAACCGCATAAAAAGGGTTATCCTTTGGTTGGTGGGGATAATTGGTGCAATACTCGGATTGGTGTTGTGGGTGTTTCTCCGACCGATATTCCGAGGTGTGGGCTGGGTTATTAGCCTTGCAACTGCCCTAATGATAATCTTTTGGCTACTCACTTTATAAAACTCAACTGATATGGCTACTATGAAATCAAACAACGCTGCAATCGCAGCTATGCAGCAGATGCTCCAAGAGCGTATTATCGCTGAACCCGCATTGGCTATAAAACTTGCCAATCCGAAGAAATCACTTGAAAGTGCTATCAACTATCTCTGCCACGAGATACAGAAAAGCGGTATGTGTGTCGTAGATGAACAGACCGTACTCTCAATCCTCCTGCATTTCTATGATGAGGACAGCATCGAGGACGGCGGAACTCCAATCAACTGCAACATCGTGGTATCCAAGCCGGAACTCTCCGATGAGGATAAGGCGGAACTCAAAGAGCAGGCGATGGAGCAATACAAGGAGGAGCAACTCCGAGAAATCAGACGGCAGTCAGCTCCGAAGGCTCAACCCAAGCCGACCGCCACCGCTCCCAAAGCCGGAGCAGAAATCAATGTTCAACCCAATCTTTTCGATTTCTAAAACTCCAAGGATATGAAACCTCGCAATAAGAAACAACAGCATATAGTGGAACTGAGTGGGCGACTTCGCCCGCTCACCACTCCCCAAATGAATTGGGCACTCAACTCAACTGTCAGTCACTATGGCTACCGACTGAAATCCGGAATGTGTACCTGTATGAAATGCGGTCACGAGTGGTTTGAGACCCGCAAAGAAATATGTCTATGCCCCGAATGTGCCACACAGATAGAAATCAAGGACACCAAAGAGCGTGTTATCCGTGACAAGTCCTATTTCAATGTAATCACCACCATTGAGGACTATCAGGTAGTAAGAATGTTCCTGATGATAGTTGAAATGCGCAAGGGTATGAAGGTAAAACCTGCCTACCTTGAAATCGGTCAGTATTTCATTGACCCCAAAGGCAATAAGACCGTTGTCGGTTTGCAGAGAACTCTCGGTTACTACATCGACTCTTTCGCTTTTGGTTCTCCATTGGAGATAAGGTGTGACAACGAAGCCTTCCAACGCATATCCGATGAATGGGTTTACCCTCGCATCAAGGTCACTGACACTATCAAGCGCAACGGGTTCAAAGGCAGTTGCCACCATATCCACCCCGTGACTTTGTTCCAAGAGTTACTGACCAACCCCAAGGCGGAGACACTGATGAAATCCAACGAGATAGAATTGCTCCGATACCTTTGCAGTTCAGACCAGAGGGCAAATGACATCAAGAGATATTGGAACACCATCAAGATAGCCAACCGCAATGGCTACAAGGTAAAAGACTCAGTTATGTGGGTTGACTACATCAAGATGTTGGAGCGTTGTGACAAGGACATTCAATCCCCCAAGTACATCTGCCCCGCCAATCTCCAAGAGGAACACGACCGGTATGTGAAGAAACTTCAGACTATCCAAGACAAGGCAAAGAGAGCCGATGACATCCGTAAAGCCCAAGAGAGGGAGGCGAGTTTCAAAGAGCAGAAAGAGAAGTTCTTCGGCATCCGTATCAATGACGGAGAAATTGAGGTCAAGGTTTTGGAAAGCGTTGAGGAATACCGACAGGAGGCTGAAAGTCAGCATATATGTCTGTTCAGCGCAGCCTATGACCAGCGTGAGGACAGCCTTATCTTCTCAGCGAGAATAGACGGCAGAATAATCGAGACCATTGAGGTTGACCTCAAAACCCTAAAAGTGGTTCAGTCAAGAGGAGTTTGCAATCAGAACACCGAGTACCACGACCGGATAATCAACCTCATCAACGCCAACACCCACCTTATCAAAGAAAGAATAACAGCATAACAATTGATTTCATAGTCAGAGTGGACGACCTCGTGATGAAGTCGCCCACTCATTTTTGTCAAAAATTTCGGCCACCACAGGCGGCGATGTGCGCGGTATATCTTATTTCGGTTGATAGACCTTACTTACGATTTTCCAGTCGGAGTCGGCCTTGACAAGGGTGAACATATCCGTGAACTCGTTTTCGCCAAATTTAGATTCGATACGCACCATAGCTACATCTCCTGCCACGCTACAGCTTGCTATCTCGTATGTGGCTTTGTGGGGTCCCGTCTGGTCATAATAGTCATAGAGAACTTGAATTGGTACAGTCACAAGGCTATCGCCCTCGGCATACGACATTGTGGCGGCAGGAGCGAAACCTTGCATGGCGATTTTGCTGTCGCCCTTTACAGCCGCTTCGGTATAATATCCGAGTGCCTTCTTGATTCCATCAATCTCATCAGGAGTGGTCTGACAGCAGGGCTGTTTTTCGCAAACGGAGTCGCACTTGGCGGCTGAATCGGTTTCACATTTGGCAGAATTGCCGCAGCATGACGAGAATCCTATAATAGTAGCGGCCAATCCCGCTATAATCATTTTATTCATATCCGTTTAATATTTGTCTTGAATGAAATGGGTTCTTTGGCGAGGCTCGTATTGTGGGTGCGGTTTGTCTTTCAGTGATTTAAGCATCCATGCCATATTTTCGCCAAGTGAGCGCATGGTCTGGAGTCCCTCTTTATCCTTCCGTACATCGTCAGGAGTGAAGCCGTGTACTGAGTTCCAGTATTGCGATGATACAACCGGAATATTGCAGATTGTGAAATACTGGTTGAGTTGCTCAAAGGTGGCCGAAGCTCCCNCACGGCGACATGATACAACAGAAGCTCCGAGTTTTCCTGCCATCTCACCTTCCTTGCAGAAGAACAGACGCTGACAGAACGAAGTAATCTGTCCAGTGGGTTGGCTATAATACACCGGGGAACCGAGTACGATTGCGTCAAACTCATCAAGCCGCTGCTGAATATCCTTTACCGCATCATCACGGAAGCAATGTCCGGTCTCGAAGCACTTCATACACGCTATGCAGCCTGCAACCGGTTTGTTTCCAAGGTATAATATCTCAGTTTCTATTCCATGTTTGTGGAGCGTATCTGCAACTTCGTTTAGTGCGGTAGCGGTGCAGCCCGCAGGGTGAGGACTGCCGTTTATCATCAACACTTTCATTTGCTGATGGTGTTTGAATTCTGGTTGTATGCCTTGGCGACACACTTCCACTCGCCATCGAGCTTGAGAAGCAGAAGGAAGTCTGTGAAGTCTATGGTGCCTCCCCAGCCTTCTTCGAGTACACGCACCACGGCTACGGTCTCTTCAACGGCAAGCACGTCGATACGAGCCTTGAACTCGGTGCCTGCGCCAACGGTGTCCACATTGTGGTAGAACTGCTCGATTGAACCGCGTTCAACGTTACCGTTCAGTATGCCGAACAGCACAGCATCGTCGGTGAACAGAGTCTTTGCGTACTCGCTGTTGCCCTCGGCAACGCTCTTTACAAACTTCTCGGCGGCTTTAGCCACTGCTTCGTATTCTTTGATTTCGTTTCGCATATCTTTATATATTTATTTGATTTTCTGAATGCAAAGTTACAATGGTAATATCTATAAATCAAGTACCGAAAAATTATTCATATACCGAATAATTTTTTCGGTATATGGAAATTAGGCAGTTATTGACTAACTTTGCAACCGGAAAAGATAAACAAACTCGAAACGATGGCATACGAAAAGAAAATACCAGTGGATCTGGACTGTCCTTTAAGGCTTACAATGAGCCTGATTGAATCGAAATGGAAGTCATGTATCCTTGATGAACTTAGAAACGGACAGCCTCTGCGCCCAAGTGAAATCCACAAATGTCTGCCGGAAGCGGCTCCGCGAGTGCTTGACATACAACTCAAAGAAATGGTTGAAGATGGACTCATCACGAAGATAATATATCCTGAGCTTCCACCCCGTTCCGAATATAAAATCACCGAACTCGGACAGTCACTTGTGCCAATCATTGACCAGATGCTCAAATGGGGTGAGGAGCACTTCGATATTTTCGAGCGTAAATACGGCAGTAAATGTAGAAAATAAAAGATGGGTCACATAGGAATCTCATCATTTTTGAGTAATTTTGTAATCTAAAACTCATCAAATTCAGAGCAATACAGAAAATGACTAAAGCAGAAATAGCGAATGAAATCGCAAAGACAACCGGCATTGACAAGGCCGCTGTCGTTAACGTTATCGAACAGTTCATGACCGTTGTAAAGGACAGCCTCGCTCACGGCGAAAACGTATATCTTCGTGGCTTCGGTTCTTTCATCGTCAAGCAGAGAGCCGAGAAGACCGCCCGCAACATCAGCAAGAACACCACACTCGTTATTCCGGCTCACAACATCCCGGCTTTCAAACCCGCCAACTGCTTCAAAGAGGAAGTCGCAAAGTAAATGGACGAGACCAAAAACTACCATTTCTTCCTTGCAATACCTCGTAGTGGATTGTCTGGTAGGGAGCATCAAATCATTATGAGAGTGATAAAGAACACTCTCGGCATTAAACCGCATGATTTGATGAAGAATATCTTTGTGTTCACTGTGAGGGATACGGATACACAAAGCGCACGTGAAAAGGTGCTGGACGCTATGAGAAACGCGGGTAAAGAAGCGGGAGTTTCCAATTTCCGTTACATCATGACACAAAGTACCTGCTTGGTAAATGATGATATTATCATTTGTGACGGACATCATTACGCCACCGAAATGGGGTTCTACGATAAATGAGTATGGACGATTTTGAGCTTGAAGAATACGGTGAAAACTCCGTTGATGATATGATGGTTGATTACGACTATCATATCAACACCGGCGACCTTCCGGAACTATTTGATGAATCATCGGTTGACGACTTCATCGCCAACCTTAACGACTGGGATTAAGTATTATTGAAAAAATGGCGGATATGCGTATATAAGTTTGGGAGTATAGAGAAATACCTCATCCGAATACTGCAAAGGCAAAGACTTGTAGAGGATTTAGGTTAAAGATTAGAGCGCAATAGTTTAAGTGCCCAGAATAATGAAATAATGAGTAGCGGACTATCAGATGTAAAAAAACACCAAAATCGGTATAAAATTAGTCTGCCATTATTATCTCATCGGTATTCTCTGCCAGTGCTGAACCACATTCAGGGCATTTACCCTCAACAGGATTCCACGAATACAAGATTTCGCAACAATCATCGCAGCGAAGATTATAACGTCTTTGCGTAATCTCATCAGCTGACAGATATTTTATCTCTTTGCAGTGTGGACAGCGGAACAGCAGATAATGTCCCGACATAAGTGCATAATGGCCGTATGGTTCTGTGTTGATACTGAATTTACACTTAGGGTTAGTGCATTCATAATGATGGAGCGTCGCCATATTTAATTTTATTAAATTGTCACTGGCGTCTCTTAAAATCTGTTAATGCGAAATTGTTAAACTCTGTATTCATGTTGGTTACGCGATTTTCTGG
>NZ_CAJMXD010000170.1:0-6165 GCF_905219685.1 Barnesiella sp. CU968 | reverse complement strand
CATGAAAGACACTGCGTTTTGATATGACCTCCTCCTTGCTGTCGACTTCTTCTTTCAGTTTTGCGATATCTGTGCCATCAGTATCAAACTGTCCTGATGAAAAGTGCCCTATGCCAAGGAGCAACATCACCATCGCGAACATAAGAATTACAACCAGTATTATCTTTAATATTGCCATTGATATTCAACTTATACAGATACTTCTTTGCATCTGTGTAAGTTGATAACAATAGATGACTCGTTTTTGCTCACTGCAACATCGACATTTCTATTGGCTTCAGAACATATCCACGATTATATCGTCAGAGAGCATTACACCTTTATCCGTAAGGCTCAGACGGTTGTAATCAAGTTTCAGATAACCTTTTCCAAGCATGGATGCCGCCTTGTCAAGCAACTCCACACGCGCTTCTTTCCCAAAATCATTCTCAAAACGAACGATATCGATTCCCTTTGCTGTGCGCAAACCTGTCATGATCCGCTCTTCTGTGATTTCCTTGTCCGACAGCATTTCCTCCTCATGACATTTCTCACCATTCTCTACGGCAAGCATGTATGCGCGAATGTCACTTATATTCCATCTGCGGCACCTTCGTCCGTCGAAACTGTGCGCCGACGGACCGACACCTACATACGGCACACCCTCCCAATACGCGGAATTGTGCCTTGATTCAAAACCGGGCAAAGCATAGTTTGATATCTCATATCTCATATATCCGGCTTTGCGCAGACGTTCGTTGACCATTTCAAACATGGCAACACTGAGATTTTCGTCAGTCTCCTTTATACGTCCCAGGTCTCGAAGTCTGGTAAGCGCGGTGCGTTCCTCATACATGAGAGAATAGGCGGATATATGCTCCGGATGCAATTCCGTAAATACGTCAAGCGTTGATGAAAGTGATTCAAGCGTCTGACCCGGCAGCCCGAACATAAGGTCAAGACTTAGATTCCCGAAACGTTGCCTGAGAATACCATATGCTTCCATCACTTTCTTAGCGTCATGCCTCCGCCCTATTGACCTCAGTTCCTTGTCATTCATGCTCTGAACGCCCATGCTGACACGGTTTATGCCTGCGTCAAGCCAGACATCGGCATTGCCGGCAGTCACATCGTCCGGATTCACTTCAAGTGTCACCTCAGTCAAACGGACATCACCACTGCCTGCAGACATAATTATACGCCTTGCCTCAGAAACCAGAAACCGCAACAATCCGACCGGCATCAGCGACGGGGTTCCACCTCCTATATATAAAGAGACTTCGCGCATTGCAGAAAGCCCGCATGAACGGAGTTCCAGTTCTGCGACAAGAGTCTTGACATAACGCTCCCAATCAAAACCGGAATGGCAGACCTCACTGTAAAAATCACAATAAATACATTTGCTGCGGCAGACCGCCACATGTATATATACCCCTCCCCTGTTTACACAATCACACATGACACAACCAATTGACACACTCTGAGAAACTATTTTATTTCAGAAGCCCTCCAGGCTTCTGAAATCACCCGCAAAGTTAATAATGTTTTATGGAAATATGTTACACAACATTCTAATTTCTTCTACATTTTCCACATTTTTTATTAAATTGCGCTCGCTTTTGCAACACAAGGCAATCCTCTACCCTCATAAACGAATGAAATTCTTGTAACAATTAAAATCTTGTACCAATGAAGATTTATAAAACCAACGAAATCAAAAACATCGCCCTTCTCGGATCAAAGGGCGCCGGTAAAACCACACTCGCTGAATCCATGATCTTCGAGTGTGGAGTTATAAAACGTCGCGGCACAATTGAAGCGAAAAACACAGTGTCCGATTATTTCCCCGTTGAGAAAGAATATGGATATTCCGTATTCTCAACTGTATTCAATGCTGAATTCAACGGTAAGAAACTTAATATCATCGATTGCCCCGGTGCCGATGATTTCGTAGGTAACGCATACACGGCTCTTGGAGTCTGCGACATGGGTCTTATCCTTGTAGATGCGCAGTATGGCGTTGAAGTTGGAACGGAAAACATTTTCCGCACCACGGCAAAACTCAAGAAGCCGGTTATTTTCGGTCTTAACCAGATGGATGGTGAAAAAGCCGATTTCGAAAACGTCATGGAGCAGATGCGCGAACACTTCGGTCCTCGTGTGGTTCAGATACAATATCCCCTGGAATCCGGACCGAATTTCCATTCGATGATCGATGTGCTTCTGATGAAGAAATACGAATGGGGACCAGAAGGAGGCACTCCTGTAATCTCCGAGATTCCTGAAGACCAGCTTGAAAAAGCCCGCGAACTTAATCAGAAACTCGTTGAGGCGGCTGCTGAAAACGATGAGACCCTGATGGAAAAATTCTTCGAGCAGGGTAGCCTTACTGAAGATGAGATGCGCGAAGGAATCCGCAAAGGACTCATCGACCGTTCCATCTACCCCGTAGTCGTTCTCAGTGCAGCCAAAGATATGGGCGTCCGCCGTCTAATGGAATTCCTTGGAAACGTATGCCCCTTTGTCAGCGACATGCCTGCGCCTGAGACTGTTGCCGGAGAAGAAGTAAAGCCCGATGCGGAGGGTCCGCTGTCCGTGTTCTTCTTCAAGACTTCCGTAGAGCCGCACATCGGCGAAGTATCATATTTCAAGGTTATGAGCGGAACTCTCAAGGCAGGAGAAGACCTTGAGAACGTCTCTCGTGGCGGCAAAGAGCGTCTCGCTCAGATTTTTACCGTTTGCGGTCAGCTCCGTAACCCGATAGAGACCCTTGAAGCAGGTGATATCGGCGCCGCAGTCAAACTGAAAGACGTTCGCACAGGAAACACGCTTGATGCGAAGGGTTGTGACTATCAGTTTAATTTCATTAAATATCCCCAGCCTAAATACACACGTGCTATACGTCCTGTCACCGAAAGCGATGCCGAAAAGCTCGCCGGAATACTGACACGCATGCATGAAGAAGATCCCACATGGATTGTGGAGCAGAGCAAAGAATTGAAACAGACTCTTGTAAAAGGACAGGGAGAATTCCATCTGCGCACTCTCAAATGGCGTATCGAAAACAACGAGAAACTCCCCATCGAGTTTATCGACCAAAAGATACCCTATCGCGAGACTATCACAAAAGCTGCCCGTGCCGACTATCGTCATAAAAAACAGTCAGGAGGTTCCGGACAGTTCGGCGAAGTTCATCTCATAATCGAGCCTTATACTGAGGGTATGCCAGAACCCGACACATATAAATTCGGAAATCAGGAGTTCAAACTCAATGTCCGCGACAAACAGGAGATTCCATTGGAATGGGGCGGCAAGCTTGTTGTATACAACTGCATTGTCGGCGGAGCGATCGATGCCCGTTTCATTCCTGCCATTGTAAAGGGTCTGATGGACCGTATGGAACAGGGACCCCTCACCGGATCCTATGCGCGAGACGTGCGCGTAATGATATACGATGGCAAGATGCACCCGGTAGACTCCAATGAAATCTCATTCCGTCTTGCTGGTCGGAACGCATTCTCTCAGGCGTTCAAAGCCGCCAATCCGAAGATTCTCGAACCGGTATACGATGTCGAGGTTCTTACACCTGGCGACACAATGGGCGATGTGATGAGCGACCTTCAGGGACGCCGCGCTCTGATCATGGGAATGGCATCTGAAAATGGAATTGAGAAACTGTCTGCGAAAGTTCCTCTTAAAGAGATGGCATCCTACTCAACATCTCTGAGTTCAATCACCGGAGGTCGCAGCTCATTCACCATGGAGTTCTCAAGCTATGAACTCGTTCCATCCGATGTCCAGGAGAAACTTCTCAAGGAATATGCGGAGACTCAGACCGAAGATTAAAGAAAAGAATGACAATAATAACCTATCAGACGATTTTCAAGACAGGGGACGCGACGAGATGTCGCGTCCCCTGTCAGCTTTCAGACCGGACGGAACAGATCCGGTTGTGATTTCGATAAAATTGTCAGAAATGAGTCAGGCACATATCTGTGATCCATATCCACAATGGACAGAATCCCACAAACAGTATAACCGAGAGTGTCAGCGAAGAGGTACCCGTGGCTACATACGTGTCATATTCATCGGCTATGATGATTCCCGAGAATGCCGGTGGCAATGCCGCTGCTACAACGAGCATCTTGAGATTCAGAGGATCCATCTTGAAAACAAGACCCATTATCAGAATGACAGCCGGCATCAGAACCATCTTGAGTATTGAACCGAGCACTGCCTGCCAATTGATCTGAATCTTGATTGCCGACAAAGTTATACCTGCGGAAAAAACAGCCATCGACGCATTCGCACCCTTGATAAGGTCAAATGACGGACTCGCCCAGTCCGGCCATGGAATACCAACCAGAACCCAGACCACTGCAAGAATCGGTGCCCACGCCACTGGCTGCGCCAACGCATGAAGCACTGGCTTCCATGCACTCTGCTTCTTTGCAGAACCCGGATTCTCCTTTTCAAGAGATGCATNCATGAGAGACAACCCCACAGGGATTCCGACCGCATTCACAACGATGCCGACAATAGCGACCACAAGAGCCACCGACGGATTCGTTCCGAAAATCGGCTCAAGCACGGCAAAACCGAGAAAACCGATTGTCGGAGAACCACTGATCAATGCCGAGACTGCCGCATCTGCACCGGTGTTCTTCTTAAAACAATACTTGAATACCCAATAGACAATCATAAAGCACAGCATTATGCCTACAAGCGATATGAGAGTCAGCTTGATATCTCTGGCAAGCATTTCGCGGCTTGCCTGAACAATAGATACGAACAGAGCGGCGGGAAGTGCATACACCAGCACAACTTTGTTGAATTTTTTTGCGTCTTCACCTGTGAAAGCGCCTCGTTTCCCGGATATGTAACCTGCCAGCATCACAACTATGATCGGCACGATTGCATACAGGATCACATGCATCATATTAGACATATTCTCGTTTTTTTACGTTATACCTTGATTGGAATCAGCGGCTCAGGATTCAGATATCCTATATGACCGCTCTCTTTTCCGGCATCGCCGGCAAGCTGCACATCAATTAGAGTCGGCTTGCGGGATGCGATAGCCGCTTCAAGTGCCTCCTCGAATTCATCCGGAGTCGTCACATAATAACCTTTTCCGCCGAATGCCTCCATCATCATGTCGTAGCGCGCATTCAGGTCAAGAGTGGTCGGAGCCGGATCTCCGTTTTTGCTCAGATTCTCCCCTTCATGGTTGTATATGCCCCCGTTGTTGAAGACACACACCGTAATCGGAAGGTTGAAGTTGGTCATAGTGCTTACCTCCATTCCCGAGAAACCGAATGCAGAATCACCCTGGATTGTCACAACAGGACCTCCGGTGGCAAGTGCCGCACCGATAGCCGAGCCTGCGCCCATACCCATGATTGCCCATGTCGCGCAATCGATTCGGCGGCGCGGCTGAGACATGTCGATTGCATCGCGGCAATCATCAAGCGTGTTCGCGCCTTCGTTGATAAGCGTAACCTCCGGATGTCTCTCTATGACGGATTTGGCAGCTCTCAGTGCGTCCCAGTGATCCATAGGTTCGGGAGAGGGAGAGAGCTTCTGGGCTATCCACTTGTTGGCATCGGCTGTATGAGCCTGAAGATCCTTTACCCACTGCGGATCCATTGAAATCTTATAATCGGGCAATGCTTCGAGAATCATATCCAGAGAAGCGCCGAGATCTCCGATTACCGGTGCAGCCACAGGCACATTGCAATCGATTTCAGTAGGTTCAATGTCAAGTTGCACATATTTATTGTCAGGATTCCATTTACCATGTCCTCTCGAAAGCAACCAGTTGAGACGAGCGCCAACAAGAACCACCACGTCTGCCTGCTCCATGATCATACTGCGGCACGAAATTGCCGACAACGGATGATTATCTGGCAATAGACCCTTTGCCATAGACATCGGATAGAATGGGATTCCTGTCTTTTCCACCAATTCCTTTATCTTGGCATCATTCTGAGAATATGCAGCGCCCTTACCGAAAAGAAATACCGGTTTTTTTGCCGAAGCGATAAGCTCCATAGCCCTCTTAACGGATTGGGGCGAAGGATAAGTCGCCGACACCGGATCAACAGGTACGAACTGCTGTTTCGCCGCTTCATCCTTTGAGATGACACCGCCAAGTGCCGGAACAGTCATATCCAGATATACTCC
>NZ_CAJMXD010000169.1:0-6214 GCF_905219685.1 Barnesiella sp. CU968 | reverse complement strand
TGGTACGGCATGTTCCTTCACGAATCGCAATATCTCGAACCGGTGATGCGCGACATGGAGAAATTCCTTGAAAGCAGTCAGGAGAACGTAAGCGGAACAGTTGAGATTACACTCCGTCCGCTCGGCTATACCCTCGTTGGCGTCGACTCCCCGTTCGACCTGATGAAAACCGATTTCGGAGAATACGGAGAAGTCAACAAGGCATGGAGTGCCGACGATGTGAAAGGATTCACAAAAATTCTCGGCAACCAGATGAAAATATTCCACAACGTACAGAAAAGAAACGGGAAATGATAAAGGCAGGAATAATCGGAGGCGCGGGCTACACAGCGGGAGAACTTGTCAGGCTTCTTCACAACCATCCCGAAGTCAGTCTCGAATGGGTGCACTCGTCGAGCAATGCCGGCAGACCTCTGTGCGAGGTGCACTCCGGCATTGCCGGAGACACGGACATGCTCTTTGCCGACACCCACCCGCTACAGGGCATTGACGTTCTCTTTCTCTGTTCCGGACACGGAGCGAGTGCTTCATTCTGGCAGCAGAACGAAATGCCCCGCGGTCTGCGGGTCATAGACCTTGCCCAGGACTTCCGTGATGAATCTTGCGGCTACGTATACGGTCTTCCGGAAATCAACCGCCCGCGCATCGCCGAGGCACGCAAGGTAGCCAACCCCGGATGCTTCGCCACTGCCATTCAGCTTGCTCTTCTTCCCCTCGCCGCCGCCGGCTGTCTTGAAGGACGCGTGCACACTACGGGAATCACGGGAAGCACCGGCGCGGGAGTAAAGCCCTCCGTCACCACCCATTTCAGCTGGCGCGACAACAATCTGTCGGTATACAAACCGTTCACCCACCAGCATCTTGCTGAAATCGGCGCCACCCTGCGCCATCTGCAGCCATCCTGGTCCGAAGGCATCAGCTTCATCCCCGTGCGCGGAGACTTTCCACGCGGCATATTCTGCGCCACAACCCTGCGCACTGCACTCGACACCGGCGAGCTGACCAGGATGTATTCGGATTTTTATTCGGAATCACCGTTCACACACGTATGCCGGACCGATGTTGACCTCAAGCAGGTTGTCAACACCAACAAATGTCTTCTCAGCGTCACCTCCCGCAACGGAGAAGCCCTTGTCATCTCAGTCATCGACAACCTTCTCAAAGGAGCTTCCGGTCAGGCAGTCGAGAATATGAATCTGATGTTCGGACTCCCCGAAGACTGCGGGCTGAGACTCAAGGCATCGGCATTTTAGGTGTCGTTTAAATCTAAAAATACTGCAATGAAACTATTTGATGTTTATTCATTATACGACATAGAGCCCGTGCGCGGCAAGGGAAACTATGTCTACACCGCCGACGGCACTCCCTATCTCGACTTTTACGGAGGTCACGCCGTGATCTCCATAGGTCACTCGCATCCGCGATATGTCGATGCCGTCAGCAGACAGGTGTCTCAGCTTGCGTTCTACAGCAATTCTGTTAAAAACACCCTGCAGCAACGCCTCGCCGACCTTCTCGGTGAGATTTCCGGTTATGACGATTATCAGCTCTTTCTTGCCAATTCAGGCGCGGAAGCCAACGAGAACGCCATAAAACTCGCATCTTTCGCTACCGGACGCCGCAGGATCCTTGCCTTCGACAAGGCGTTTCACGGACGCACATCAGCCGCAGTTGCCGCCACCGACAACCCACGCATACAGGCACCAGTCAACAAGACCGATAACATCGTCTTCTCCCCCCTCAACGACATCGAGGCGGCAACCCGCCTGCTCGAATCACAGGAATTCGCAGCCGTCATCATCGAAGGCATTCAGGGAGTTGCAGGAATCCGCATGGTCGATGATGATTTCCTGCGCCGCCTGAGCGAAGTCGCCGCCGCAACCGGCACACTGCTGATAGCCGACGAAATCCAGAGCGGCTACGGACGCACAGGGAAATTCTTCGCCCATCAGCACGCCGGGATACGCCCCGACATAATAACCTCCGCAAAAGGCATTGCAAACGGATTCCCGATGTCGGCGGTGCTCGTGTCGCCGGAGATCAGACCTGAAAAAGGGATGCTCGGCACAACCTTCGGAGGAAATCATCTCGCCTGTGCAGCCGCAATCGCGGTGCTTGAGATAATACGCGATGAAAACCTTGTGGAGAATGCAGCCCGAACCGGAGAAAGACTTATCGCGCGGCTTCGCTCCATTCCTGAGATAAAAGAGGTGCGCGGACGCGGACTGATGATAGGAATGGAGATTGACGGAGATGCCTCGGAACTCCGCAGAAAACTCCTCTTCGGCAATCACGTATTTACCGGAGGCGCAGGCATACATACCGTCAGGCTGCTACCCCCGTTAACCATAACCGACGGTGAGGCTGACATCTTCATCGAAAGGTTGAAAAAAGCTATCAAAGAATGAGAAAGTTCACAGACGTAACAGACATCGGCTCTCTGCGCCAAGCCGTAGATGAGGCATTTGAGATAAAACGTGACCGTTTCGCCCATACCGATCTCGGCAAAAACCGCACTTTGCTGATGATATTCTTCAATTCGAGCCTGCGCACACGGCTCAGCACCCAGAAAGCGGCGATGAACCTCGGCATGAACGTGATTGTGCTCGATGTCAATCAGGGCGCATGGAAACTCGAGACAGAACGCGGCGTGATAATGGACGGCGACAAAGCGGAACACCTCCTTGAGGCGATTCCGGTCATGGGAAGTTACTGCGACATAATCGGCGTGCGCGCCTTCGCCGGTCTCAAAGACCGCGACGAAGACTACGGGGAGCGCGTCATCTCCCAGTTTATCCACCATTCCGGGTGCCCCGTATTCAGTATGGAAGCGGCAACCCGCCATCCCCTGCAAAGTTTCGCAGATCTTATCACCATCGAGGAGTTCAAGACAGTGGAGCGGCCTAAAGTGGTGCTTACATGGGCACCCCATCCCAAGGCTCTCCCGCAGGCGGTGCCCAACTCATTCGCCGAATGGATGAACGCCGCCGACTACGATTTTTTCATCACTCATCCCCATGGATATGAGCTCGCACCGGAGTTTGTCGGCAATGCCACCGTGGAATACGACCAGCGCCGAGCATTCGAAGGAGCACACTTCATATACGCGAAAAACTGGAGTGCATACAATGCCCCCGATTATGGAAAAGTTCTGAACACCGACCGCTCATGGATGGTGGATGAAGAGAAGATGCGCCTCACCGACAACGCCTTTTTCATGCACTGCCTTCCCGTCAGACGCAACATGATTGTCTCCGATGCCGTCATAGAATCCGAACGCAGTCTGGNGANNCCCCANGCAGCCAACCGCGATATTTCGGCGCAGGTCGTTCTCAAACGCATGCTTGAATCCCTTTAGAAACTGTTTAAATTTAAACAGTTTCTTAGAATTAATATATTGACAGATAATGCAGACTCTGAAAATTTTCAAGATAGGCGGCAACGTAGTTGACAACCCGCAGATTCTGAGCAAATTCCTTGCGGATTTCAACAGAGTGTCGGGAGACAAGATAATAGTGCACGGAGGCGGCAAGGAGGCGACACGTCTCGCCTCCGCTCTTGATGTGCCGGTCACAATGATCGAAGGGAGACGCGTCACAGACCGCCGGACACTCGACATCGTCACTATGGTTTACGCCGGACTCGTCAACAAACGTGTTGTGGCGGCACTTCAGGCTATCGGCTGCAACGCTATCGGGCTCTCTGGGTCCGACGGCGATGCGATCAGGGCTGTGAGACGCGCACCGGAACCTGTTGACTATGGATACGTCGGCGACATCAACGCATCCTCAGTCAATGTCAGGCTGCTGACAGACTTGCTCGGCTGCGGCATGGTACCGGTGCTATGCGCCATAACCCACGATGGCGACGGCTTGCTACTGAACTGCAACGCCGACACGATAGCCTCGTCCGTCGCAGTAGCGCTTTCGCAGGTGCGGGAAACAGAACTGATCTACTGCTTCGAGCAGCCGGGAGTGCTTACCGACATAAATGACAAAAGCAGCGTGATTCCACTGATCACCCCCGATGACTTTCCCGCTCTTAAAGAGAGCGGTGTGATTTCAGCCGGAATGATACCTAAAATCAAGAATGCCCTCGACGCGGTGCGCAAGGGAGTCAGATACGTCTCTGTCAAAAGCAGTGATGACATTCTCGGCTGCACCGGAACAACAGTGCGCCTATGACACGTCAGGCAACAGACCTCCTCAGGACACTCATCGCCACACCCTCCGTCTCTCGCGATGAAAACGCCGCAGCTGATGTCGTGGAGGCTTTTCTCCGCGACCATGGTGTCCGTACCCGGCGTTATGCCGACAACATCGTCGCTCTGCCGGAACGTTTCGTTCCGGGGTTGCCGGTACTGATGCTCAACAGCCATATCGACACAGTCCGTCCCGCACCCTCCTATTCGTTCGACCCCTTTGCCCCGTTCGAAGAGAACGGACGTCTGTACGGACTCGGCAGCAATGACGCCGGGGCAAGCGTGGTGTCGCTCATAGCGGCGTTTCTGCAGCTTCGCGGCGAGGACCTCCCCCTGAATCTTCTGCTTGCCGTCTCGGCGGAAGAAGAGGTCGGGGGTGAAAACGGGATGCGCCTGCTTCTACCTTCTCTTGCAGCCGACGGCATCGTGCCCGACATGGCAATCATCGGAGAACCCACAGGGATGCAGCCCGCCATCGCCGAACGCGGACTTGTCGTTCTCGACTGCGTGACACGCGGAATAACCGGACATGCCGCCCGCCCGGAGGGAGTGAACGCCATATACCGGGCGATCGATGACATTTCCCTGTTGCGAGGCTTCCGGTTCGGCAACGAATCGGAGACCCTCGGTCCTGTCAGGATCTCCGTAACCATGATAGAGGCAGGCAGGCAACACAATGTAGTGCCCGACGAATGCCGATGGGTTGCGGACATACGCACCACCGACGCCTACTCGAATGAAGAGACCGTCAGGATACTGCAGGAGGCTGTAAGCCGTCATTCCGTTCTGACACCCCGCTCCACACGCATCCGCGCCTCGGTGATCGACCCGAGACATCCGCTTGTAAGGGCAGCCTCGGGAATGGGGCTGACACCGTTCATATCCCCCACCACCTCCGACATGTCGCTGATGCACGGCATACCATCGCTCAAGATCGGTCCGGGGGATTCCGCCCGCTCCCACTCCGCCAACGAATTCATTCTCATCGATGAGATAGAGCAGGCGATATCGTTATATCCGAAACTAATAAGAAAATGTTCAAATGAAACTTTGGGACAAGGGTTTTGAACCCGACAAAATGATAGAGAAGTTCACCGTAGGCAATGACCGCGAACTCGACATGAGGCTCGCCCTTTACGATGTCGAGGGCTCCATGGCACACATCACCATGCTTGAATCGATCGGACTTCTGACACAGGAGGAGCTGCAAACCCTCCTCTCCGCTCTTGAGGAAATAAAAGAGACCATACGCAACGGCAGTTTCAGCATCGAGGAGGGTGTGGAGGATGTCCACTCCCAGGTCGAGTTCATGCTTACGGCAAAGCTCGGTGACCTCGGAAAAAAAATCCACTCAGGTCGCTCCCGCAACGACCAGGTGCTTCTTGACCTGAAACTCTTTATGCGCGACGAGCTGAAAAAAATAGCCCAAGTCACAGGCAGCCTGTGCCACTCTCTGCTTGATCTTGCCGAAAGACACAAGGATGTCCTGATGCCGGGATACACACATCTGCAGATAGCCATGCCCTCTTCTTTCGGTCTGTGGTTCGGAGCTTACGCCGAATCATTTTCCGATGACCTCGAGCTGCTTTGGTCGGCATACCGCATAGCCAACCGCAATCCGCTCGGGTCGGCAGCCGGATATGGCTCTTCGTTCCCCCTTGACCGCGAGATGACCACCCGCCTCCTCCACTTCGAATCGATGCATTACAACGTCGTGGCGGCGCAGATGAGCCGGGGAAAGACCGAACGCGCCGCAGCCATGGCTGTTGCCGCAATAGCCTCTACCCTTTCACACCTTGCCATGGACGTTTGCATGTGGATGTGTCAGAATTTCGGATTTGTCTCCTTTCCCGATGAGTTCACAACCGGTTCCTCGATAATGCCTCACAAGAAAAATCCGGACGTGTTCGAGATAATGCGGGGCAAATGCAACAGGCTCCAGTCTCTGCCCAACGAGATCGCACTTCTCACCGCCAACCTCCCGTTAGGATACAACCGCGACCTCCAGCTACT
>NZ_CAJMXD010000168.1:0-6217 GCF_905219685.1 Barnesiella sp. CU968 | reverse complement strand
GCCCTTGGTCTTGAACGAATATCAGACAGTTCGGGTTGATTCCCTTGAAAGAGTCATCGTTTATGCCGGCTGCGCGAGACGCAAAGCTTCTTGTGCTCTGAGTTCCGTTACCCGAAATTGATATGCTTGTAAGGTTGGAACAGCCATTGAATGCTCCAGCACCGATTTGGTCAACAGATGAAAGGGAAATAGACTCAAGGTTGCTACAGCCGCTGAATGCATTTTCACCGATCTCAGTTACATTGTCAGGTATTACCACGCTTGACAGATTGCTCATGCCTGTAAACGCATTCGCAGGTATAGAGGTGTTCTCCATATCCGAGAGGTTAAGCGTCTCGAGGTTGCTGAAGTTTTCCCGGATTGTTTCGAAGTCTTCGGAAGAAACATTGCCCGACATGCCTATTGAAGTTATGTCGGCTGCGCTTTCCTTATCGACTGCAGCCAATTCATCAGACTTGAGTATTGCTCCCTCTGTCGGAACCATTGTTATGTCAACGGTGACATCCCCCTGAAGGTCGGATATCATGTAGATGCCTTCTTCACTCGGGATTACGGTCTGAGTCTCGCCTGAATGATCTGTTATCTTAACCTTGGGTTCCATGCCGGGAACCTCAGACATCACCTTGAATCCATAGTTTCCGTGTTCTTTGTATACTTCCGGACGAACTTCCGAAGAAGAGCTGTCGAATATTGACATTGCAACGTTCTGCCAGATGTTTTCCTCGTTTGTGACAATCATTTCTACCGATATTTTATCAGAAGACTTGTTGAATGCTACGGTATGGAATAGAACTACATCTACCTTATGGTTCTGAGGATATGCAAGGTTAGCTTCGTCAGTTATTGCAGGATCGAATGTTACATTGTATTTACCCTCTTTTATTGAAGAAGCTGTTTCAGTAACGTCAACACCATTGTCATACAGACGGAAAGCTTTGCCAGGGTATGATTCCTGCGACGGGTTCAATTGCGTTTTTGAGTTCGGAAGACCCAGTTCAACAGATGTCGCAGTTTCAGGATAAGCGATCTTGCTGAGCTGCACGTTTGTCGGATCCACGTTGACAACACGCTTCTGGTCTACCTGCACATTAAAGAATATAGCCGACTCGACGAGGTTCTGTTCTTTCCAATATGATTGGGTAGTTGGAGCCTGATATGCGGCGAGTGATCCCTTTGGCACCTCGATGGTGATAGTTTTGGTGGTAGGGAATACACCCATATTGCCAAGTTCACATGGCGTGGGACGCAAAACGATGATTTTCTGAAGTGCCAAGCAATAATTAAATGCATCGTTACCTATAAATTCGATTGACGCAGGAAGAGTAATTTCTTTCAGTTTTAAATTGCGATAGAAAGCCTGCGTTTCGATGCGCTTAAGATTTGATGGCAGGATTATGGATTCCAGAGCTGAGAGATTCCGGTAATTCTTGTCATCATAGAAAGCCAATGCCGGTAATACCGGAATCTCTTTACCGTCATTGATTATAGTGAGATCTGCAAGGTCAAGAGCTTTGATTTTTGTTATATGTTTCTTGAATGCCGCAAATTCAGACTGGTTGATAGTGCCTACCACTTTGAGTCTGGCAGGGGCGGAAGCTATCTTTGTTTCAAGTTCTCCTTCATGCACATGAACCACAGTATACACCTGTGTGCCTTTGGGATTAACCTGGATGGAGATATTGAGATCCTCCATCACAGAGCCGATTGAAAGTTTGGCTGTGGCGGCATCCGCTATTTTTACGACATCGTTCACAGAAATAGTTACGAGATCATTCTCAGATACAGGCACTACCGTTATATTGAGGGGCATGCCATGCACCACCTGGGTAACGTTGCCGGTGATGGTTGCTCCTTCAATAGATTCAGGCATTGTCACGTTATGGTATTTGACCTCATTACCTACAGCCTTGAGACGGTCGCAGACGGTTTCAGATTCGGCATCCACCAGATACCAGTTCTTTTTGTTGTATGAAGTCACTATGCGGATAAGGTTTCCTTCACGCACGGATGCTTCTTTAACCTGACATGAGAATGTGCAGGGAAGGTTGCCGTGGTTGTCGCTGCTGTTTGTTATTACGGGTGAAATAAATTCTTTAATAGCTCCCTTGCTGTCGGTGAGAACAGCGGCATAGAACATCGCTGCGTCGTTAGCCGGGATCGCGAGTGCGTTCACGCGCATGGAGAATGTCTTGCCGGGTGCTACATTTATAACGTCTGTCACAAGTCCTGCACCGTTGTTCGCACCGGTTATTTTCCAAGTTGAAGGTCTGTCTGAGACTGCTTCAGGATATTTGAAATTGGTGTGAAGGAGCGTATTGGAATTGATCACAGCCGTGTAATATCCCGATGCGTCAGCATTGAGACGGGTGCTGTTTGCATATACCTCCATTGTGGTGTCGCCGAAAGAATCATCTGTTTCCACTTTAAACTTGTATGATGATCCCGGAGCTACTTCCGTATCCTCTGTTTCTGCGGTTATCTTTACACCCGGTATTTCTTGGATGTCGATGGAATATGAGCTTGCCGGAACAGGATTCTGCTCAATGATTTCCTTGAAATCTTTCCAGTATTCCTTAGCCGAGTATGCAGCTTTGCTACCTACCGGCACGATCAGTTTAGTTCTTGGCGAGCCGTTGAAAACACACCAGTTTATCCAAGCCGGAGAAGTGCGGCGAGATATAACCTCCCTGAGCGATTCGCAACCAAGGAACACATTGTATTCCCATGTGCCGACAGATGCCGGAATTTCAACAGATTTCAGCCCTGTACCTGTGAAACATCCGCTTTTGAGTGTGGTGAGGTTTGAAGGGAGCACGACCTCCTGAAGAGATCCGTACCAATAGAAGGCTTTTGCCGGGATGGCATTTGCGGGATTGCTTCCGTTGGCGAGAATGCGGGCACTGGATATGTCAAGACGTGTGAGCTTCATGCGTTCACGAATGAATGTGAAGTCGGTAGCGTCTATCGTTCCATAGATAGTAAGGTCTTTGATTGTTCCGGCATCGGTGTCGTTTATGAGATTGGAGAGGTTACCTGCCGTTACCCATACATTGCGTTTGGATATGACGTCTGCAGCGTTCTGCACAGTCACGCTGACTTTTTGGTCAGAGTTGACATTGCGTATAACATAGTTTCCTGCAGTGTTTGGGGTGAGAATAAAGCCGTTTGCTTTTACCGTAATGACCTTGTCGGAAGACTGAGAAGTCACGTTGAAAGAGAAATCACGTCCCTTTATAACCTTGTTGCCTGTTGGTGCTGATATCACTGCACCTTCAACAGCCGTCGGCATCTGCACAGCGAAATATGGTATCTCGTTGCCGATTGCCGGAATCTCTCCTGCTACGAGAAGATCTCCCGCCACNGGCAGCCAGTTGTCTGTACCGTTAGCTTTGGTTACAAGTCTCACGACATCCCCTTTCACAACGTTTGATGCCGCAGGCACGTTGCAAGTGAAGTCGGTGTACTGATTTATTTGCAACGAAGGGAGATTGAAACCACGGGGATCGCTGACAAGAGATTTGAATGCTCCCGCTCCGTCATAAATGGCAATGGCGATAGAGCCGGTGAAGTTATCGTTGGAGATATTTTTCAATGCTCCGGCGCGAACCGTGAAGGAGGTTCCTGCCGACATGTCGGTAATGTCTGATGTCATACCGATCTGGCTGCCGTCGCTTGTGAGGTGTATGGGAGACCATGCTCCTGCCATTGCCGCAGGTCTGATATTATAGACAATAGTTGTCTGGTCATTGAAATGATAATCGCGGCTTACACTGGGGTTGAGGGCATCTGACGCGAAATATGCGTTGGCGGTGCCTCCCCATCCCCAGTTTATATGGAAATAAGTCTCAGAACCACGAGTCTCATAGCCGTCGCATACGAACGCGTGTCCTACTGACACATCTTGTCCACTATAAAGCACAGGACGTCCCGCCTCAATTTCAGATGCGATGAGCGCATCCCATGAAGCTTTGTCCATTTCTGCGCGTTTCTTATACGAAACTCCCGGGTCATATCCGAAATGGTTTATAAGAGCGGAAGGCACGCGGACTTCAAATGCACTTGAACTTGACATGCCGAAGTCTGTGAGGATTGATTGCGCCGCATGAGAAACCAATGTTGCTACTGCCTGTGCCTGCACGGCTGTATATCCATTGCGGTAATTATCGGTTCTCATGTTTGTCCAGTCATAGGTTGCATCGAAATTTACATTGCCGATAGAACCTTTGCCCTTCTCCGGATAAGCATGATGGCGCATGATTATTGCCATTGCCACACCGACGCATCCAGTGAGACGGCGATTGGGTATCAGGTTGTTGAACGGGGCTTCCTGACTCCATGTGGCAGTGTTAAGCAATTTGTTGCCAGACACCGCAGCTGTCGTTGCAGCTGTCTTGCGTCGCGGAGAGGCAACCTTTGCGGAAGCGATGTGTTTCTTTACGTTCAGAAGTACGGATGCCGTAGCTTCAGGCACTGAATTTCCTTCGAACGAGCCGTCATATGCATAGGCAATAACAGGCTCGATGTTGTCATTGGCACTGACAATAATGAAACCTTGCCCATCTTTGGCGTTAAATACATAATAAGCGCACTCGCCTGCGCTATTTACGGATGTCTGCGCCAGTTCGAGTGCAGACTCTTTTGAAAGCCGTTCGCAGCCTCCTGCCGCGAAGAAATCAGCTGCGATGCGTCGAGCCTGGTTTTCACCGAGTGACGCTGTTAATGCTCCATGAACAGAGAACATTACGCACACAGATAAAACTAACAGTTTTAAGGAATGCATAAACATAACTTAATTGTGAACAAGCTCAATATGTCAGAACTTGTTCTGTGATAAAATTTTTAGTAAGATTTGTTTAATATTTATTGTATTTATTGTATTTATTGTATTTACATAAATACATCTTTAGAGAGTGCACCTACCGGTGCACTCTCTAAAGATGTTTATATTTAATCAGGGTTTATCCGGGCTCATCATGAGTCGGCATCTTAATTATTTCTTCATTGTGAAATGGCGGGAGGCGAGACGGTAGCCGTCACAGAATACTTCCACCGTGTAGTCGCCGGGAGTGAGGGTTGTGTTTACATCCCAGTATACTGCCACCGACAATTCTTCGTTGGCGTATTCTACTTTTCTGTGAGACGTGGATGATATCGTGGATCCGTCAAGCTGGAAAGAAGGACCACCGCCGAGCAATGTGCCTTCCGGAGACAGAATCNTTATATAGAAGTCTTTCATACCCGGGGCTGTGGTGTTGTTGGGACTTACAGTGAAGTGCACTCCCAGCTGACGAGCTTTGGTGATATTCTTTTCGGTTTTCCCTTTCTTGTTGTAAGCCTGAAAAGAAATGCCTGTGATATTAAGTTTTTTTGCGAGCTGAACGGTCTGCGTCAATTCAGCGTTGCTCTTGGTAGCTGCGGTATATTGAGAAGATAGTTGTTCGTTTTTCTGTTGAACCTGCTGAATCTCCTGCTTAAGGTCTTCATTCTCCTCTCCGAGGCGTTTGATTTCCTCAAGATAGTGGCGAACTATGTTTTTAAGAGTGGCGATTTCTCCTTCGAGCTGTTTGATTTTAGCGCGTGAAGCCGCCATGTTCTTGGCATTTTTGCTTTTTTCATCGTTGAGTTCCTGAATGAGACCTTCGACTTTCATTCTTGCCTCGTTGTATTTATGTACAAGAGAGTCGTTCTTGAGATATATCTGCTGTCCTTCATATTGGTTGAAGTCTGCGCTGAGCTGGTTGAACTCGTTGGTAAGCACGAGCTGGTCGTTGGCGATTGCAAGACTGTCAGCCCTTGCCTCCGCCTTGTTTACGGCTGCGGTGTTACGTGAGTTTGCCACAATAAGCCATATGATAAGGGCAACAAAGCATGCCATTACGGCTATGCCCGCCGTCAGAAGTTTCTTTTGATTTTTATTCATATTGTCTCTTTATTCAAAATCACGGCAAAGATACTAAAAAAAGCAGATAAAAAAAAGAGGTTAATCTCATGAGTTCAGTATTCAAGAACCCCAAGATGACCTCACTCTCTAAAAAGGGAATCGGCAATTCCCTAAGGAATCGCCGATTCAAATCTTTGACTTTCGTCTTGCTGTGTTTATGCAAAATTATTTTGCAGAGTCAGCTGCGGGAGCCTCAACAACCTCAGCGGCAACCTCAGTAGCTGCAGTTGTGTCGTTAGAGTCAGCAACAACCTCTTCAACAGTCTCCTCAACAAC
>NZ_CAJMXD010000167.1:0-6232 GCF_905219685.1 Barnesiella sp. CU968 | reverse complement strand
AGCGCCATTTTCTATCTGTGACATGCATCCCCTTTCATATTCATCAAACTCACCCGGCGACCACCTTCTGTGTATTCTTACCGGCAACAGGTCAAAATGCTTCAGCAGAAATATATTTCCATAAGCCGCATACTCCCTTTCACCGATTCTGACATGCAGATACCTCCTGAACAGCTCCGGATGCATTCTTTTGATCAACAGCCTCCTCGGATTATCATTGATATAATTTACCAGACGCGCGATCTGACCTGCACGGCATACGATTCTGTCATGAAACTTCTCGGTAAAGAGAGAATCCTCCCGGGCTATCAGCCCCGCCTTTCTCGCCATAGCCGTACACCCGCCCATAAAACCGCCGACCACACGTCCCAGATGTCGCTCAAGGGTAGATTTGATTCTGACAAGGATATGCAAATGATCCGGCATCACCACATACCTTACAATCTCCAGTTGCGGCGTATAATCCGGCATTGTCTCGATCTTATCTCTTATGATACATCCGAGATCGGAATATTCGATAACCGGCAGCAAAGCTCCCGTCCCGGCACCGCCTCCTGCCGGCACAAAAGAGGCTATTCTTTCATTTGCCACTCCCTTCGGTACAATGGAATCTATTCTTTCATTAGCCGCTCCTGAATGACCGGAAGCATAAATCCGGCAAAACAGAGGTGTTTTCTTTTGGGCGTTGACAGTAATCATATAAAACCCGGGAGAACGATAATCCTTGAATTTTGCTCTACGTGTATTTCTTCTTTTAAGCTCTTTCCCGAAAGGATAATTCACGCCATTCTCCTTCCCTACATTTCCCGAGCTGCCGGATAAGTAAGGAGATGCCTCTTCTGCCGCGATATCCCGGAGACACACGTCATCTTCTTCCTCCTCCCGATTATCCGGTTCGCAATAATTCCCATTCATCACAAGTGTATCCGGTTCGCGGATCCCCCCTTCAGACTCCTTGGTATCCGGTGCCATATTATAATTTACATATATAATATTTTCCAAAGTCAGGTTAATATTAGAGTTCATATTGCAGGAATTGCGGTCAGCCGGAATGCTGCCCGATGAATCTTTCATAAGTCGGTATTATTGAAATCAAATGATTGAAATGATTGATTGGAAAGGAAGAAGAGCAAGGAGAGGTTTTAATGGACAAATCCATTAAAACTCATTTACTGAAAGCAGAATTAAACTACAAATCTCAGTTTAAATAATTATTTAAGCCTGAATTAAGAATCTAAAGCCTTGAGATTTTATCTTAGCTGGAGATTTTATTTCCGCTAACGCGTCTACACCCAGCATCAAGGGTTATGACGCGTTAGCGGAATAAATTCAGATAATGATCTTGACGGGGCGCATGCCCTCGGCAGTGACGATATATGCGCCCTGCGGAAGGAGGAAGATATCGCCATCGACCGGAGTCGCGACATATATCACTTCCGTGCCGTTGACATCATAGACATGCATAGGTTTGCTCTCGCCATTAAGCTTGATCATGAATCCGCCGTTTACCGTATAAATCTGCATCGGCGCGGACACATACAACTCCTCCACCGAACTTCCCGCAGCAACATAAATCTCGTTGGAAGGCTCCGAAAGCATCCCGAGACGCGAGTATTGCACATAATAAGTCTCGGCAACAGATGGATCACGGTCGCTGATCACATAGCTTGTCTCCCCAGTTTCATATGTTTCCGTCTCCTGATTGCCGTCGACAAGACGCGTGCGCGTCAGGACATAATAATCAGCTATCTCACCCTCAGGAACCGGATTCCAGTGGGCTGTATATGAATTGGCTGTCACATCCGTAGGCTGCAAGGCTGTAAGCGTAGTGAACGTCGGCATCGGAAGAGCCTCACCTTTGAGCGTTACGGCGATAGAACCGGTCAGACCGCCGTCATAAAGCATGATTTTAGCCTCATGCCGTCCGACAGCCGTCGGAGTGTAGGTGATGTTCAGCAGATAACCCTGGTTCTGGTTTATCGTAGCCGCCGGAATCTCTTTGGTAATTTCGGGAACAAACATATCCTTGTCAGCACCGCTCACCCTTACCGAAAGAGCAGACGTAAGATTTTTTCCTACAATCTGAAGCACGCGGGTCTCGGAACGACCCACAGCCACCTGCCCGAAATCGAGAGCCTCTCCATTGACCGGCGCCGTGATTTCAGGATCTCCTGTTATCGGAGGTGTGGGATCACTACCCTCCTGCTGGTCCACATAGAATACCTCAGTGGTGCGCGTGCCCCATACATATTCCGCCAATTCCGGAAAATCCACAAACGGGTTACGGTTACCCTGATATTGCTCCACCACATTATTGCGGTCTATCTCCTTCTGATCCACGGGATCCTGACGGCACCACTGCAGCAACATCTCCCTCGCCCAGGGAATCAAAGTTGGATATGCCTCTTTCTGATACATATAATTAACTACCCAGTTTATGTCGTCATATACCGTTGCCACATACATATAAGCCCTTGCGAAGTCTCCCTTGTATTCGTCAGCAGGCTCGAACACATAACGACTTCCGCCGCCGTAACCGGTCTGCGCACCGCCCACTTTCGTCACTCCGTTATTGAAATTTGCAGAGGCTGTCAGACCAAGCGGATAATTCAGCTTAGCTTGATTTGCCGCGCCATCGGAGGGAAAGAGATTCCACATATCGGAATAAGCCGGCGTATATTCCACCGAGCCGTTCTGCTTCCACCAGGATTTAGGCACGCTGTGTTCCCGCTGCATCTTATTTGCCGAGAAACTGCTCTTGCCGGTCTGCCCTCTTTTTATGAGATACACCGCATCCGAATACATATCCCACCAGCGTTTGCAACCGTCAACAAGTTCTGGATAGACATCCGAATACTGCCAATATGTCGGCAGATCGGAATATACAAGAGTCTGATGTGTGCGCACACACTCCTTGGCAGCCGCCTTGAGAGCGGCGCCGCTTTTACCGTTCATTTTATCATAATAGCCGTTTTTAAATTCGGCAGACGCGCCGGCACACACAAACAGCACCAGCATCAGTGTCATGTAAAATCTCTTCATTCGCAATATGGAGTTTTATCATTCCCCTCGCGGGAATACGATTCATTCAAGATAATAAACGTTGAAACACACATTTATTCTTTCACATTCAGAATGTTTTTTAACATTCCCGCATAAATTTCCATACAAAATCCCCCGGTGCGACAGGCACACCGGGGGATTTCAGTTATCGCTAATTGTTTTTGTCAGATTATCTGGACGCTTTGACTTCAAGGTCATTTATCTCCCATTGATCGGCACCATCAGCGGAACATCCGTATTTGAATGCCACCTGAATTTTCTTGCCTGCNAAAGCGGAAAGATCCATTTCACCGGAGCTGACAAATGTCCATTTGTTGTCCAGCGGAGGCCATTCCTGTATTGTCAGCTCTGTCCATGCGGAAGAACCCGCCTCACGTACAACAAACCCGCAGAGCTGCTTGATGGTTGTCTGGAATTTTGCGGCATGACGGAACGAAACTTTTGCCGAAGTATAGCCAGTCAGGTCGATTACGGGAGAGATGGCATAAGAAAGACCGTCGCTTGTCGCTCCGTAACCTGTGGCATTAAGATATCCGCTGTCGTTATACGTCCTCCATGACCACAGCTCGGTCTTGCCAGCAGGGAGAGTCACATTATCTATTGTCCAGTCGGAAGGCAGTGCCGTCAGTGTTTTTTCAAGTGAGGAATATACCGTTGTTTCTCCTGTCGACGGAGGAGCCGGGGTGTCGCCACTGCCATCAACGATAACATATTCGGTAACATCCCTTACACTCTTCATGCCAAAGTATTTCTTCAGGTCTCCTTTCACTTTCACGCGTGCGCCATAAATTGAGGGATTCTTGGATATGCCGAGAGTTGTCCGGACATCACCGGTGTTCTTAAGACCTACAGGCACCGAATTAGAAGCATTCGCGTCAGCTGGAGCTACCATGGAAAGAATGACATTCGTTGCATTCTTGTAATTATCGCCGTCAGAAGCTTCTGTACTGAACACCGCACTATCCCAGGTCTTGTCTGCCACATAACCGACCACATATCCCTCAAGCCATACTCCTGTGGCATCATTCTGAGCCTTTACCTGATCAGGATTAAACGGACTCTCCTGAGTACCGTTACCTGCCGGGATACCGTCGCCGGGTCCCGGAGCCGGAGTTCCGCCGCCGATTGTCACGCCTTCAACCTCCACGTCGGCTGCGGTGCCGCCGTTGCCGGTGATACCGGGCATGCCGAGGAACTTGGCGAGATCACCTCTTACGAGAATCGATTTGCCGAGCACACCGGGATTGTCGACAAGATTTACCGCCGCACGGAATGCGGAACCCTGTGGAAGCTCTACCGCGATACACTTGGTCCAGTCCGTCTCGTCGGCGGAAGCGGCGATAAGGATGTTGTTGTCCATCTCCGCGTCAGCACCGAAAATAACATCATCGTTGGATGTCACGTCATTCACTCCACCCTTTACAGAGCCTACGATGAAACCTTTCACCCAGCCGGAAGCGCCCTGATCAATGACATCCATAGCCTCTTCAACCGTATAGGGGTCGTTCTTCTGACCTTTCTCGGTGATCATCACATCGCCGAGACCGCGGAGAAGGAGCTGCCATCCGTCGCCGTAATAAGAGAGGATGCCGCGCACATTGCCCGAACCCTCGGGAATCAGCTCGTTGTAGAAATTCGAATATCCTGAAGTACGCACGGTGAGCGTTCNGCCGTTGGCATCGACAAGAGTGCGGTTCACACTCTCCTGATAAGGAGCGTATGTTTCCTTGCCACCTTCCTCGAAATGCACGTTGCGGAATTCCACAAGCTGGCTCTGCATGTTGCGGAACGCCTCGCCGGTAGAGGGAAGCTGCGAGAATGTTGTCACGATACAGTAGGGAGCGTCGGCAGGCCACTGCGCGTCCTGCGCCACATACTTCACGTCAGGATTCGGGAAACCGTTCAGCTCGGAGTGAGCGAGGAAGAAATCCCACGCCATGAAAGTAAGCGAAGGAGCGCCGTTATACTCGTCAAGCCAGCCTATCTGCTGCAGACCGTTGTAATAACCGATATAGAGTCCGGTGGCGTTCAGCACCACATCCTGACCGATACGGTAGTCCGTATAAGTCGAGCCCTGATTCACGGACAAGGCAATTGCAGCCGTCTCGTCCTGAATCACGATAGACTTGTAGATATTACCTGTGGCATCGCTTGAAACCACACGTCCATGGATTATATATGGAGTCTGTGTAGCCTCGTCCTTCATCGGACACTTCACCGTCTGATCCGCGAAAGCGGTCTTGAACTCCGATATGGTGGTGTTGGCTTCCATTGTTGCCTTAGGCTCCACGAGCGCGGGAGCGTCCATGTCTGCCTGGCAGGAAGTCAGGGTAGCGGCGGCTGCCGCCATCGCCATTCCAAGGTATAATGCTTTAATATTTTTCATTTTTATGATTGTTTTTGGCGATTATTTTGTGCCTGTCACTTTCACGTTCTTGATTTCCCATGTGTCGGCTCCAGCGTCTGAAGACTCATATTTGAAACCGATCTGCACTTTCTTGCCAACATAAGCCGAGAGATCAATCTCTCCACTGTTGACAAATGCCCAGCTTGTGGTTCCAGGCCATGTAGGAATTTCAAGATCGGTCCATTCGGTCGCGCCCTCGGCACGAACCACAGCCTTGCAAAGTTCCTTGATAGTGGTCTGAAATTTTGCGGCATGTTCGAAACTGAAAGCTGCCGTAGCAAAGCCATCAAGCGATATCACCGGAGAATAGCAATAAGCCAGGGCGGCATTAGCCTTGTTCTGAGCATACGCGCTGGCATTGAGATAATACTGACCGTTGTAGTCTTTCCAGCTCCAGACATAATTCAAGCCAGTCGCAAGAGACACATTCTCTATTGTCCATTCCGGATCAAGAGATGAGTCAGATGCGTCAAGCGCAGAATATATTGTCTGACCGGTAACAACTGGTGTTTCGGGTTTCTTGTTGTCTATACTTTCATCGCCTTTATCTCCCCATTTGTAAGCACTTGCGCTGCGGAGTCCGTATGCCGAGCAATACTTAGAACCGGTTGAACCAAGTATGCATACTTCTTTACCCATATTATCGGCATGATCGGCAACATTGAGAGCATTGCGAACCGGACCACTCGGAAGCTGCACCGGAATACATTTTGTCCAATCTTTCTCATCGGCTGTGGCAGCAAGAAGGATATTGGTCTTCAC
>NZ_CAJMXD010000166.1:0-6258 GCF_905219685.1 Barnesiella sp. CU968 | reverse complement strand
GCAACGCACATTGTACGGTCTTTTTTTGCCGATGTTAAAAATTTTCGGTAAATTTGCGTGTTAAACGCCGCTGTTTACGGAAGCTACGGCGCGGACGCGCCTGAATGCCGCATTCCGCCTGACAGGCGGGGCATCGGGAAATCAGCAAGGCAATAACAGAAATTTGTAAATAAACAGACTCAATCATAACAGAGCAATGGCAAAACAGGAAGATGTTTTCAAGACAATCATAGCCCATGCAAAAGAATATGGGTTCGTATTTCAATCAAGCGAAATCTACGACGGGCTCTCTGCCGTGTATGACTACGGACAGAACGGTGTAGAGCTGAAAAACAATATCAAACGTTACTGGTGGGAGGCAATGACAATGCTTCACGACAACATCGTCGGCATTGATTCCGCCATATTCATGCACCCCACAATCTGGAAAGCATCAGGACACGTGGACGCATTCAACGATCCTTTGATTGACAACAAGGATTCAAAGAAACGCTATCGCGCCGATGTGCTCATCGAAGATGAAATAGCCAAATTCGAAGAAAAGATAAACAAGGAAGTCGCCAAGGCTGCAAAACGTTTCGGAGAGAGTTTCGACGAAGCCATGTTCCGTCAGACAAATCCTCGCGTGCTTGAACACCAGCGCAAACGCGATGAGCTTCACAACCGTTTCTCAGAGGCAATGAACGCCAATGACCTCGCGGAGCTCAAACAGATTATCCTTGACTACGAAATAGCAGATCCGATAAGCGGCACACGCAACTGGACCGATGTGCGCCAGTTCAATCTCATGTTCAAGACCGAGATGGGTTCCACTGCCGACGGCGCGATGGACGTCTATCTTCGTCCGGAGACAGCCCAGGGTATTTTCGTCAACTACCTCAACGTGCAGAAAACAGGTCGCATGCGTCTTCCTTTCGGCATAGCCCAGATAGGCAAGGCATTCCGCAACGAGATTGTCGCCCGCCAGTTCATCTTCCGCATGCGTGAGTTCGAGCAGATGGAGATGCAGTTCTTCGTGCGCCCGGGAGAAGAACTGAAATGGTTTGATTTCTGGCGTCAGACGCGCCTCAAATGGCACAAGAACCTCGGTCTGGGAGATAGCAAATACCGCTTCCACGACCATGAGAAGCTTGCCCACTACGCCAACGCGGCAACAGACATCGAGTTCGAAATGCCGTTCGGCTTCAAGGAGGTGGAGGGAATTCATTCCCGTACGAACTTCGACCTTTCGCAGCATGAGAAATTCTCCGGTAAAAAAATACAATATTTCGATCCGGAACTCAACGAAAGTTACGTTCCTTATGTTATAGAGACATCAATAGGTGTGGACCGTATGTTCCTCAGCGTGCTCTGCAGTTGCTACGAAGACCAGGATCTCGGCAACGGCGACCGTCGCGCAGTGCTGCACTTCCCTGCACCCATAGCACCGGTGAAATGCGCTGTCCTGCCGTTGGTGAAGAAAGACGGACTGCCGGAGAAGGCACGCGAGATACAGCATCGTCTGCGTTTCGACTTCACTTGCCAGTATGACGAAAAAGATTCCATCGGCAAGCGCTACCGCCGCCAGGATGCCATAGGCACCCCATACTGCATCACCGTCGACCATCAGACACTTGAAGACGGAACTGTAACACTCCGCGAACGCGATTCGATGGATCAGAGACGTCTCAGTGTCGATGAACTGGAGAAAATATTATCGGAAGAAGTAAGCCTGAACAGTCTTCTGCGCAAGCTGCTTTGACCATACACCCCGGGCAGCGAAGGCTGCTCCCAAAAATTTTGAATTATGAAATTCCTGAAGGAAACTATCATCGCATTCGTTGCAGTGCTGGCAATGACCTCTCTCTCGTCGTGCAATTACAACAGTCTTGTTGAAAAGCAGCAGCAGGTTGATCAGAGCTGGGCACAGGTCGAGAACCAGTATCAGAGACGCGCAGACCTGATTCCCAACATAGTGAATACTGTCAAGGGATATGCTGAGCATGAAAGCAGCACTCTGGAGGCTGTGACCAACGCCCGCGCAGGTCTGACAAAAGCCTATGATGCCGCCCAGTCTGTGGAGAACCCGCAGGAGAACATCGAGCAATACCAGCAGGCACAAAGTGCCCTCAAAGGCGCGCTCGACATATATGTGAACGCCGTCCGCGAGGCATATCCCGACCTGAAGGCAAACACCAACTTCATGGCTTTGCAGACTGAACTGGAGGGTACGGAAAACCGGATCTCTACCGAACGCAAGCGTTACACAGAGGCGGTGATGGATTACAACACAAGCATCAAGAAATTTCCGACAAACATATATGCCGGGTGGTTCGGCTTCAAGGAGAAACCTCAGTTCAAGGCTGAAGCAGGGGCGCATAAAGCCCCTGAAGTGAAATTCTGACACTTGACACGAGGATTGCATTTTTATCTTAACACGCTTAATTACAAAACAACTGTCTCAATTATAGGATTGAGACAGTTGCAACAACAACGACAACAGATATATGAAGAAATCTCTATATTTTCTTCCGCTGATGGCAATGGTTTTCACCGGATGTCTCAGTGAAGATGAAGAGCCGGACTATGTGGAATGGAAGAAACAGAACGAGGAATATGTGACCAAAATGGAGGAGCTCACCGAAAACGGAGAGAAAGTCTACACCAAGGTCGTTCCCGAGTGGGCACCCAATGACTTTGTCCTCATAAAATGGCACAACGACCGGTCGCTCACTGAGAAGAATCTCAAGCCGCTGAGCAACTCTACCGTAAACATCAAATATGAGATGGAGGACATCAACGGCAAATATCTGGGTGATTCCTACAGCATGACCCAATATGGCGACAGCATCTACCAAAGCATGCCCAACGAGAATATCATAGGTATGTGGGTGGCAATGACATCGCTTCATGTAGGGGACTCCGTGACACTCGTCATCCCCGCCGGTTCCGCCTACGGTTCGGCATCGCGCAGTCCTATCGAGCCTTTCTCCACACTCATCTATCACATGAAGATGAAAGGCGTTCCCAAATACGAGAAATAACTACCAGACTTCGATCATGAACAAAAACCTTTTTCCTACACTGGCGGCAGGACTTATCCTCTGTTCAGGCATGGCATCCGCCTACACTCTGACCAAATTCAAATCTTCTCCGGCTGTCAGGCTGAACACACCCGTGCTTCCCGACAGCCTTCAGAAAGAGAACGCATTCTCTGCCGAACAGCTGCTGGGCGCGCGCACTCCTCTGACGCTTCGCGACGAAATGGCAGACTGGACAACAGTGGTTCCGGACACCTCCGGAAGAGTCATTCTTCCCAAGGCTGTCGGCAAACCCGAACTGCGAACCTACACAACCCGCCTGCGTGCGACGGAATTTGCAAAAGGGAAGCTCGTCCTTAAGTCCACATCAATGGGCGATGTGTTCGTAAACGGCGTGTCTGTAGCGAAAAAGAGTATTGCTGATTCCATCCCCGCTGAGGCGAGCGGAGCTGTTACCCTCAACCCTGAAGCCGACTATGAGATCCAGCTCAATATCGTATCTATGCCGGATGACAAAAGTGCGCCGGACTTCAGACTGGAGTTTGTTCCCGACAAAGACTTCGAGGATGTGGAACTTGCCGATGGTCCGGACATCGGAAGACGTTTCTCCACACGCCTGACCATGACAGGGGAGCGTGTGAGCGGAACAAGTATTTCTCCCGACGGCAAATATCTTATTACAAGATATTACGAGACATTCTCCGCCACAGAGACATCTTACCGCGCCACTCTTCAGGAAACCGCAACAGGAAAGATGATAACAGAAGATCTGTCTTCTTCGGCAAACTGGATGCCCAAAGGCTCCACATTATATTATACTGTAAAGAAACCGGCAGGATATGATGTAGTGACAATGGAAGTGCCGACGCTTAAAAGCCGCGTGATTGCACGTGGTGTCCCGGTAAACAGGTTCAGCATAACACCCGACGGCAAATCACTGATATATTACAAAGAAGTAGAAGGTACAAAAGACCAGGGACCGCTGAAACGCGTTAAAAGTCCTGATGACCGTATTCCGGGCGACCGCGACCGCTCTTACGTGATGCGCTATGACCTTGACACCCATGTTACGACCATTCTCACCTACGGAGGAGCGACAACATACATATGCGATTTCTCACGCGACGGTTCGAAGATGCTCTATATCGCATCAACAATGCGTCCCGCGGAATATCCTCTCTATTTCAAAGATCTCATCGAGATGAATCTCAACACACTCGCTACGGACACAATCATCCGTAATGACGGATTCATCAATGACGCCATTTACTCTCCCGATGCAAAACAGCTATTCATCACAGGTAGCCCGCAGGCTTTCGGCGGTATCGGTGCGAACGCCGGGAAACATGAGATACCTAACGATTTCGACGGGCAGGGTTTCATATATACCTTAGCCGACAAAAAGGTCAATCCCGTTACGCGAGATTTTGACCCCGCCTTGTCTGGCACACCGGTATGGAACACTGTGGACGGCGCCATATATTTCCGTGGCGAGACCGGGTTCTTCAACAAGTTATACCGTCTGGATCCCAAATCAGGAAAAATATCCGCGCTCGACACTGGAATAGAATACGTATTCGGTTTCTCCATGGGCGATGACGAGGGGACATGGCTGTCGTATCACGGCGGCGGATTCACAGACACAGGCGTGGCATATCTTCTCAATCTGAAGAACAATAAAAACCGTCTTATCGACGATCCGATGCAGACTGAACTGCGCGACGTGGTATTCGGCAAAATGGAGCCGTGGAAATTCACAGCCTCGGACGGCACAGAAATCGACGGTTACATGTGTCTCCCTCCAGGATTCGACTCATCAAAGAAATATCCTCTTATAGTATATTACTACGGAGGCACCTCTCCTTCATCCGCAGCCATTCATCACCCCTACTCCCCGCAGGTATTCGCTTCGCGCGATTATGTGGTATACGTTATCAATCCGAGCGGAACAACCGGCTATGGACAGGAATTCTCCGCCCGTCATGTGAACGCATGGGGAAAACGCACTGCGGAAGACATTATAGAGGGTGTAAAGAAATTCTGCGATGACCATTCGTTTGTTGACAAAAAGAAAGTAGGATGTCTCGGCGCTTCATACGGAGGCTTCATGACCCAGTACCTCCAGACTCTCACCGACATCTTTGCGGCAGCAGTGTCGCACGCTGGAATCTCGAACGTGACAAGCTATTGGGGAGAAGGTTTCTGGGGTTATTCCTACAATGCGATAGCTGCCGCAAAATCATATCCCTGGAGCAATCCCGAACTCTTCACCAGACAAGGCTCGCTTTTCAATGCCGACAAGATCCACACCCCTCTCCTTCTGCTTCACGGCACGGAAGACACCAATGTGCCTATCGGCGAGAGCATACAGATTTTCAATGCGCTCCGCCTTCTTGGACGCGATGTCGAGTTTATAACGGTAGACGGTCAGAATCACGTCATCACTGATTTCGACAAGAAGCTTATCTGGCAAGACACCATAATGGCGTGGTTCGCCAAATATCTCAAGGGAGACTCCCGATGGTGGAACGAGCTCTACGGAAAATGAATATGAAAAAAATTATTTATACAGTGGGGGCTATTATCGCCCTCACTTTGTTATATGGATGTTCTGACAGCGAAAAGACCGGTGAGAATGCCACCGAGATAGAAGCGGCGAAGATTGCCGGAAGAAATGCGGCACGAAGCATAATCACCCGCCATTGGGATGACACTTCGCTTCTACGCAAAGAGGTGGAGCGGCAACGTGCCTTGCGCCTTCGTTACGATTCAATCGGTCACAGGCGCTCTGCGGCAAGCTTTGACTCAGCATTCGTATCGACTGTGCGCACAATGAATCCGATACTTGGAAAATTTGTTGAAAAACTATGAATACGCCACTGCTCACCGTACCTTCCGACATCAGGGAACTGCTCGACTCGGAAGCCACAAGAATAAATCGAGAGGAATTCATCGGGAATGATCCCGTGCAGTTTCCTCGCAGGTTTTCCAGACTTGAAGACATCGAAACCGTATCGTTCCTGTCTGCAATCATAGCATGGGGACGAAGACCCATGATATGCCGCAATGCCGAGCGCATGCTCGACCTGATGGAACATGAGCCATACAAGTATGTCATGGACGAAGGCTATGAAGACCTCGATGCCGACATGAACCTCCACCGCACATTTTTCGCCCGTCATTTCAGGTATTTTCTCAGGGGACTGCGCCGCATTTTCCGCGAATACGGTTCGGTTGA
>NZ_CAJMXD010000165.1:0-6324 GCF_905219685.1 Barnesiella sp. CU968 | reverse complement strand
TTCAGAATTGAGAATGATATTGATTTCCAGGGCGACTCAATCAAACTGCTTGCAGTGAATGGGGTCAATTTCCAGGCAGAGCTTGACGGCGCGAAACACACGATAAAGAATTATGTCTATTCAAACAATAATTCTACCAAAACAAAACTTCAGGGACCGAATTTGTACGTAGGCAAGTACCTCGGACTTATCGGAACTCTCGGAAGCACAGGTTCGATAAAGAATCTGACACTTGACGGAGTGCTTAAGGCTCACAGTTATATTGGTTCAGTCGTGGGTTATAATTACGGTCTGATCGAGAATGTGACCAACCTGGGATCTGTTGAGACACTTACAAGCGGTTACGCATCGGGAATCGTTTGCCGTTCATATGAGAATTCAATAATCAGGAACTGTGTGAACGAAGGAGCCGTAGTATCCAAGATAACTTATGCAACGGGTATCGTTTACGAGACCAAGGCAGGATCGCTGCTTGAGAATTGCGTCAACAAGGGTTCCGTGACTTCTACCACAACTTCGACGATGGGTATTGTCGCCAATGTCGCAGGAGGCATGAAGGGTTGCGTGAATGAAGGTTCCCTGATGGCTAAAAGTACAATTGCCGGTGTGGCTTATAAAGTTGAAGCTACAGGTTATATGGAGGATTGTGAGAATAAATCCGATATAGACCTTTCCCAGCTTGCCAAACCGGGAAGTGACGTTTATGGAATTGTATATACTTTGTCATCAATATCCGATATTGACGAAGATGGAACGACCGGCTTTATTAAGAATTGTCACAATTACGGCAATCTTAAAGGTTCCAACAATATAATGGGAGCTATAGGAGTAATAAATGCAGGTTGGAAAATTTCTGATTGTTCCAACAGAGGTGATGTGACTGCATCAAACGGGTCCTCGACTGCATACGCATATGGTTTCTCTTCTAAAACCAGTGCCGGAAAGACCAAAGAATCATTGGTTACAATAGAAAGGTGCTTCAATTCCGGTGAAGTCAGAGGAAACGGAGCAGGAATATCCGGTTTTATAGGTGACTTAGCCAAGTTCGGATATATGAGCGATTGTTATAATACGGGTGATGTTTATTCAATCGGATCCAATCCTGCAAACGGTGCGTTGACAGCAGGCGGTCTGGTCGGTAAAATGAATGGTGTCATGGAGCGCTGTTTCAATGCAGGAGATGTGACAGCCACCAATTATGCAGTCGGAGGTCTTGTCGGATATTTTGCATCAGGTGATGTTACGTATCCGACAGTCATGAGAGATTGCTTCAATATCGGAGATGTTGTTTCCAATTATACTGGAACAAGTACTAATGGTAATGCAGGAGGTCTCGGAGGGTATCTCTCTACTTGTAACGAAGATGCACCTCATAGAGTAGAAAATTGTTATAACACCGGAAATGTAACTGCCGAAAGGCGAGTGGGAGGTCTTTTCGGAGGCGTTTTCTATCCATATTCAGTAGTGCGTAATTGTTATAACTCCGGTAAAGTCACATGTCTTAAGACTAACATAATCTCAGATAATAGCGAGCGTTATTTGTGGAGTGGGACAACCTATTCTGGCTCATATACTAAACTTTGTGATGGCGTTGAACGTCTGATGCTGGAGGGTCATGAAAACTGTTTCTATGATGTTGAGATTAACCCAGGTCGCGAGTTCCGTACAGTTCCGGGTTCAAAGAAGACCACTAAAGAGCTTAAGGAGCTTATGATAGGCGAAGGCTTCGCTAATCCTGCCTGGGGTGGCTATCCCGTATTGGCAAGCTTTGCCGACAATGATGCGGCAAATGCCGGATCGGCTCTCCTTCTTCTTGCCGAGAACGATACTTACAGTAAGGTTTCAGGAGAAATCACACTCGTAGGACCTGATGGTTGTGAATGGATTGCAACCGATTTCGTGGATGACGAAGATACTGATGTCGAACCTACATCAACCGAGTCCGCTTCCAAGATTCTGAAGATTGACGGAGGACGCGCTGTCCCGACAGCTTCGGGCAAAGTGATGCTCACATGCCTTTACAAGGGTTTCAAGAAAAACTTCGAAGTTTTGGTAGATTACAAGGAACAATCGGCTGTAGAGGAATCTTTCGCAGGCAAGGAAGTTAAGGAAGTTGTGCTTATTGACCTTCAGGGTCGTCAGGTTGTCACCCCCGAACCCGGTCAAGTATATATCATGCGCACCGTCTTCACCGACGGCACAATGAAGGTAGAGAAGAAGATCGCTAAAAACTGATTCTTCCCGACCAACCTCAATTAGAATCTAAACTAAAGGTTTCGGTCGGAATCCCGATCGAAGCCTTTAATAGTTTAGGTTACAGTTTTGTAAGAATATATGGCTGAACACCATACTTATTTTATACTGAATAATGACATGGCTATAAAAAACTCATTTAAAAAAAGCATCGGGATAATGCTTGCCGGTGGAATGGTTGCTTTTGCCGGTATCAGGGCGAACGCAGTAGTTGCCAATCCCGATCCCAGCACGTTTACACAGCCTGATGGAACCGAAGTGACGTTGCGCCTCTTCGGTGATGAATCCTATAACTATACTATGACTGCGGATGGCTATGCTGTAGTGCTAAACGATATAACCGGAATTTGGGAATATGCGGAACTATCCGCCGGCGGCATGCTTGTTTCCACCGGCATCGGTGCCGCTGACGGCAAGAAAGCACCGGCACGGTCAAAGGGCGTGAGACCGGTGTTCCGGCAAAACCGGAAACAAAAAATGCCTGAACGGCGAAGATACTCACTTGAAACAGGACAATACGATTACGATAGCTTCCGTGGGCTTGTAATTCTTGTGGAATATAACGACACTCCGTTCTCAAGGAATGATATACAAATGGTTTTCGACGAGATGATAAACATGGAGGGTTACGATGGTTATATGACCGATCACATGATACCGACAAAGGTGGAATACACAGGTTCAGTGCGTGACTATTATTATGAAAACTCAGGAGGAGTGTTTGATCCCAGGTTTGATGTGGTTGGTCCCGTGAAAATAGATTATTCGCGACATTATGCAAGACAGACGGCGGGTGCGCAGACTCTTGTCAGTGCCGCGTTGCGCGCTGCTGATTCAGAAGTGAATTATTCCGTATATGATACTGATGGAAATCGCGAGGTGGATATGGTTTATTTTATTTTCTCAGGCGCCGGGTCGAATTTCGCGGGAAACGACGAGACTCTCATATGGCCGCATGCCTCAATGGTGATGAACCTTAGTCTTGACGGGGTTTCCTTTGGCCGTTATGCTTGTTCTACCGAACTTTATGGGGCACCGGCAAATAAATTGCTTGACGGCATCGGGACAATATGTCATGAGTTCAGTCACGTGCTCGGTTTGCCCGATTTATATGATGTGGATTATGAAACAGGAGGGCAGTCAGAACATCCGTCAAAATGGTCAGTGATGGCAAGCGGATCATATCTGAACAAAAGTCGCACCCCTTGCGGATATTCCCTTTTCGAACGTTATGCACTTGGTTTTGCAACTCCCAGGCTTATAACCCGGAGCGGGGAATATGGCATAATTCCTCTTAATGAAGGTGACACACCGGACGGATGCCGGATAAATTCAGCTGTGGAAAATGAATTTTTCCTGCTTGAAAGCCGCACGAAAACACGTTGGGATGAATATCTTCCCGGCGAGGGGCTGCTGGTCCACAGGGTAGATTTGACTAATCCGGCGGTATGGGAAAACAATCGGGTCAATGCGACATCCGGGCGTACCTACTACACATTGCTTCGCGCCTCGCCCCAAGTGTCGGGTGCGACTCTGACCGATAGTGACGGAGACCCCTTTCCCGGCAGCGGCAACGTGACGAGGCTTGACAATGCCACTACCCCCTCGCTGCGTTCGTGGACTATGCAGTCCACTCCCTTTATCATCAATGATATTGAGCTTAAATCTGACGGAACCGTTACTTTCAGCGTTATGGAAGACGATGTGGATACATTGGTGGAAGATTTTGCCAACATGTCTCCTACAACCGGAGATGCCAAGGGGATATCGGGTAAATTTGCCTCTTGGAATTTTTCAAAGGGTGCAAGGATAGAAGCTATGGAAGATTCTGAAAACACAGTGCTTACAACCATAAAAGGCTCTGAAGCGGAGTGCTCAGCCATTGATGCCAAGGTGGAGAACGTGTCAATACGGGTAAACAATGCCACTGCCTCTAATGCCATTTTCCGTCTTTACTCTTCAATAGACAATGGATTGACATGGGTCCCGGTGAATACAGTCGAAGGTTCGGCAAACCCATCCGTGCGAGGAGGAGAGACAATAACTCTACATTACAACACCGGATCACTTGAGAAACCGGCGTTCAGACTGGCGCAGTTCACCGGAAGCGCATCGGCACGATGTGCGGTGGAACTAATGGAAATCACTCTTATGCAAGATAAGGAATCAGGAGTCAGTGTCTTGTATGAAGAAGCTGATCAGGAGTGTGGAGAAGTGAAATGGTACAGTATCTCCGGTTACCAAGTCAGCGCTCCCAATGTGCCGGGAATATATATAAAAGTGAGTGGAGGGAGAGCCACAAAAGTCCATGTTGTGGATTAAGAATCCGGATAAACAACGTCTAAAAGTTTTTTATGATCGGTTTACGGATCGGTCAATATCCCCTGACAAGCACTACAGTCCGGTAAACTGAGGACACGGATGTAGTCTTTCACGGGTGTTTATAGTAATCAAAGTTCCTCAGTCAGCAGCAATTATGGGAAGGACAATAACTTCTTTACTGGTGTCGGGCATGCTTGCAGCAAGCCTGATTGCCCGGGCGCAGACAGAGACGCTGTCGGCATCCGCCGAACTTGACGGTCGGATAGCCGGATCGGTCGCTACGGCTGCAAGTCACAACTCTTTCAACCCCCAATCGCTTCAAGGGGGATTGAGGCTTAAGGTATTGCCCAAAGCTATCATTAAGCCGGAAAGGAAAGTGTCGCCGATACTCAGAAACAGACCTGTGAAAGCGGCAGAATCGCGACAGGCAGGCGATATCGGTGGTTATTATGTGGGCACTTATCAGACACTTGTGAGCGCAAGTTACGATGGCGGCTCAACAATGCAGCTGACCCCCGATGCAGACGGTGACTCGATTACCATCAATAACTTCTGGAATGGATGCAATGTGCGTGCCCATTACGACAAGGTTACGTCGACGGTTTCGATCCCCAGCCAGTATGTGATGACGGATGAATCGCTCGGTCGTCTTGACATTGCAGTGACCCAGACGGATGGAACTCCCGCTTACGACAGGCAGATCACCGGCAAGGTGACTGATGGCGGTTCCATAGATTTCACTGAGGCATGGTGGGGAATATATGTTCAGAAGGAGGGTGCCAACAAGGATAAATTCGTAGGCGCATACTTCAATCTGGCAATGGGAATGCCCAATGGTACAATGACATATAAAACTTCAGACAACAGGCAAGCCGGATATTATGTCATCATAAACCAGACATCGCCAAACATGCTGGCGGTTACGAATATCTTCAACCGTGGTCTGGATATCGAGATTAAACTGAATCGAGACCGCACGGCAGAGATCAACAACCAGACGGCATTTATAAACGGATCCGGTTCGTGGTTGATGATCAAGTGTCTGGAATTTAACGATAAGGGCAATCTTACTAAATATTCGCCTGTCATTGCAACTGCGGCAGCTCCGGCAGCCGACAACAGCACTCTCTCCTGGACAGACTGGTCGCTGCTGTGCGCGGAGGCTAAGTCATATGCGGGTGTGCTGACGGAGGCAAGGCTTTCTGCCGATACTCCATGGAAATATCCCGAACTCAGTGTTGACGGATTTGAGGGAGACGGAACCGTTGAAAGCCCTTACCTGATTTCATCTCTTGATCATCTCATTCTTCTTTCAGACAAGGTGAACAGCGATGATAACTATGTGGGCGTGTACGGAACACAGAAATATACACGTACATATATAGGCAAGCACTTTGCCCTTACCTCCGATATTGACATGAAGGGTTATGCATTCGATGCCATTGGCAAAACCTGGAATCAGCGGTTTGCAGGCTCATTGGATGGCAGGGGGCATACTATCCGTGGGCTTAACGTAAATTCGGGTGCAGATGCGTATGCCGGTCTGTTCGGCATTTGTGACACTACGACGGTGATAAAGAATATAGTGATCGAACAACCTGTAGTTTCCAGTCAATATCTCAGCGCGGGACCGGTTGCCGCATGGTGTATCGGTTCGCTCGAGAACATAACAGGTACAACCGTCCGCGATAGCGTATTTAAGCTTGTCTGTAAAGTTCCTAACTTTGCCATAAAATTTGAATTATGGAT
>NZ_CAJMXD010000164.1:0-6388 GCF_905219685.1 Barnesiella sp. CU968 | reverse complement strand
AAGGAAACAGGTGAGTTTATCGGCTATGTTGGATTCCACCGCTTTACTTTCGATGTCCCCTTTTCACCGGGATGGGAAATAGGCTGGCGAATATCTGATAAATTCTGGAATAACGGTTATGCGACAGAAGCGGCGATGGCGTGCATAAAGTATGCCCGGGAGAAGAAAATATGCAATAAATTATACTCCTTTACTGCCGTACCTAATATTCCTTCAGAGAAAGTCATGAAGCGCATCGGAATGACTTTTGAAGGACTGTTCATGCATCCGGCGTTAGCTGACGGCCATTGGCTGAAAGAACACAAACTATACTATATAGATTTATAAAGGCACCGCCCAGTCCCGCAAAGACGAGTCTGTGATATGCCGACAACGCAGGAAGGCGGCACATCACTGTCTCGGCTCGTGGACTGCTTTCAAGCGGTAAGTGGCAGGCTGTCGTAAAAGCCTTTATCAGGCAACGGCGAAAAAGAACTCGGAGGAACGGCAGAGAGTCTCAGAGGTGGCATCAGCGAAGCCGTTGCCGATCCTCGGAGGCGTTGCCGATTCTCGGTGTTCCGCAGTTGCCCATAGGCAGGAGGCTGTCAAAAGGTGTCAGTGCCTGCACCGTCACCTTTTGACGGCTTCATCACCGCCAACAATGCAGACCGCCCAGCCTCTTGCCGCTTTCAACCGTTAAATATCTCAAGCATATCACTTTTATGTTCTACATAAAAAAGTCACCATTTTCGGGAACTTACGAAAATGGTGACTACTGTATTTTACTATAATGATTCTAATCATTTAAGATTTCCCAATGTCCCCCTTTTTTTGAGCCAACTCTTTTTACTAAATGAGTCATTTTGGCTATTTCACGGTCAATAGTTGAAGTTCCAACTCCAACCTCTTTTGCTATTTCATCCAGAGTGATTTCCGAATTATTTATCATAAGAGCTAAAATCTCTTCTTGGCGAGGTGATACTTTAGCACCACTTTTAGCACCACTTTTAGCACCACTTTTAGCACCACTTTTAGCACCATCTCTGCCCTCATTATCCTCCGTCTTTCTCTGTATGGCGGATTTGAGAGGGAATGACACGACTGCAATTGTACGTTCACTCTCTATGGTCGGGCGTGTACCGGTCAGCCTCTCCCAACTCACGAGCTTCTTCATGCCGTAGCCTGCATTTTCGGCGATGCCAACAAAACGGAACAGTTTGGCAATAGTCGGATTTCGTAATTTGGAGTATATTCGTCCGAGAATATCCTTTACCGGGAGAGGGAAGGATCCACCATTCATAAACTCTATATGGTCGGTATAAACGCGGATACAAGAGCGCAACGAATCGAAGTGGTCACAGTGCATAACCATGTTGGCGAGTGCTTCGCGGAGAACGTTATATTGGCTCTCGTCTGTTGTAGCGAATCCATCCTCCTTGATATGAATCGGTGCATCAACAAGAGTGCGGAAGCGACGCAGAATAATTTGGACAGCTTCCCAGATGTTTTCTTGTTCTGGAATACGATAAGTATATCTTACTTCTGCTTGCTCGATTGTCGGAGCTGGAATCTCGATATAGTCAACACAGAATGTGGGAACGTAGCGCAATACATACGGTGCTTTGCCGAACATCAGGAGTCCGGCATAAGTGAGTAGCCCGTTTCGGGTAATATTGACCTGCTCGCAAAATTCAGCATCATCAACCTCTCGAAGACTTACAAGATTCTGTGTCTGGCTAAGAGCAAACCTATAACTTTTTAGAGTATTGAGATTAAGCATTTCAATACTTGTCTCAGGTATGGTTTCCTCAGTTTTCTTTCCAAAGGACTGATCGCGGAACATCGCACGAATTTCTCCCTCTGTAGCCCTCTGGTCACCACTACCCATACGAATGAACGTATTTATGGGATTATTATAGTAAACGGGCTTAAAATCTACTTCGGGGACATAGAAAGCAAGGATATTCTTTCCATCAATATTGTATCGTTTGGCGGTTGCTTTTAATCTCTGATTAAATTTTTCTCCACGAAGTGTTCCAAGAAAATCCTGTTCAAGTTTCTCTATGTTATCCACTCCTTGAATCTCAAATGTCTTGCCGGATTGTTTTACACCGAGTACAATCCAGCCACCAGAGGTATTTGAGAAAGCACTGACGCTTTCCCAAACATTCTTAGGTAACTCGGATTTTGCAGCCTTGACTTCAAAATCCTCCCATTCTATGTCGCGTAGCTTTGCTACTAATTCATCCTTAGTCATTTTGATGACAAAATTACGAAAATTCTGTTAATTATCAGCTATGTGAGAGTAGTATCCTCGATGGTCAAAGTTCCTGAATATAATCTTTCCGCAAGATGCGGAAGATTTGTTGTTTTGAAATCGTCCGCAAGCTGCGGATGATTCGTTGTCTTAAAATCATCGGCAGCCTGCTGACGATTTGTAGATTTGAAATCTTCTACACCCTGTAGAGGATTTGACACGAAAGATTTTGCAGCCGGCAACTGTAAACCTCAATATCCTGACTATATACCGAAGAGTTCTACCAGAGGAATTTTAATCGAGAAGGTCAACGAGTTCTTTCTTCATGTCCTCATCAATGTCACGATAGCGGGCGAAAGCTTTGCTACCTTCCTTGTGACCGCTAAGTGAGCCAACGAGGTTGGGGTCTTTCACTTTCTTGTAGAGATTACCGATGAACGTGCGTCGAGCCAAGTGACTGCTGGCAATCTCATTGAGAGCACGCTTCTCTTCCGCTCCGGTCGTAGGATTGAGCACAGTCACCATACGGGTCACTCCGCAAATGGTAAAAAACTTCTTGATGGCCACATTGTATTTCTGCGAACTGATGAAGGGAAACAGTTTTCCGTTCAGGCCATCGCGTCCGGCATATTTCTCAACCAGAGCCTTTGCTCTTGCGTTGAGAGGAACACGGACTACTTGTGGACGCTCGCCCTTTGTCTTCTGCGGCATATACTCGATGGCACCGTTAATGATGCTCGCTGGAGTCATGGCCATAAGGTCGGACACACGACAACCGATAAGACATTGAAAGATGAAAATGTCTCGTTGCGCTTCCAGTGACGGATTTGCGGAGAGGTCATAGTCTGCAATCTGGTCACGCTCTTCAAGAGAGATATAATAGGGTGTGCCATATACCTCGGTGGTGGTCCCGTTATACTTGGCAAACGGATCGTTGGTCGTAAGCTCTTGGTCACGACACCAGCGATAGAATGCCCTCATCAACCCGAAAAGTCCGACGATGGTATTATCGCCCTTGGGATGCGGTTTTGGCTTTTTGCGCTGTGAATGGGTATCGGCAGGCACAGCCTCGTAAATCTTCGGATATTTCTTGTAGAACTTATGTTCGTTGCGCAGGAACTTCTCAAAGTCGTTCACATCATCGACCGTAAACTCATCGAGTTTGATTTTATACCTCTTATTGCCGTTGGCTTGGATGTAGAGTTCATAGCGCATCAAGGCACGTTTGAGGACACGGAGGTGCCTGATTCTCCACTCCGAGATATTCTTCTTTGTAATGTAGTCCTCGAATATGTCGAAGAAGGTAACTTCTGGAGCCACCGGAGCCTCTTCAACCGGAGGATTGAGGAATAGATCAAGTTGGGTGAGAAGAAAATCTTTCGTTACCTTATTGAGCGGAGTATCCTCACAAATACGGATTAGAAACTTCTCAATTTCATCAAGGCGATCTTGAACATCGCGTACCTCCCTCTTCAATTCCGGGTCGCGGGGATTGGAGAATTTGCCATCCTTGAATAGCTCCTTCTTGATGAACACACCGCTCTTGATTCGGTGAGAAACACTATGTGAAACGGACACTCTGAGCATGAATTCAGCCCTGCCCGACGGATTTGTCTTCGCTGATAAAGACCGCTTAATTGTCGCCATAGGAGAGTTTATTAGAGTTCAACTTAGTTGTACTTGCTTGATACAAAGGTAATCATACCCTCGTACATATACAACAATTTTTGTCAGCAAATTGTCAGCGAAGGTTGAATTTTAACAAATCGAGTTCGAGTCTGACTGAAATTTGAACCGGTTTATTTCGGTTTATTTCGGCTGAAATACAGCATTTTACTCGATTTAGACTATTCACTTAAAAATGAGCACTATTCATTTCGATTCATAGTTAATGCTCCTGTTCTGGGCACAGATAAAGCGAGATAACTCATTAAAAATACAATAGTTGTCTCGCTTTTCTTTATTTTTACGTGCATATTACGTGCAAAAGCTCCGCACGCAACTCCGCCGCAAATCTTAATTTATGCGTAACTTTCGTCTGTAAGCATACGGTGTATTAAATATAAACTTGTTGTTTCAACTCGGATATATACTATCCTGCCTAACCAAATTAATGTCGTGAAGTGAGTTTAGGACTTAATGATATGACTTACCATATTTGAGAAAATCTGCCAGTCTCTTTTTATCTCTTACTTCTGATATGATATGTTTTGCTTTTAGAATACGAGCTCGCAGAATACGCTTGTTACTTTTCAGTTGATGGGTAATAGCTGGCGAATTACATATTTTTGCAGCTTTTTTAGCATACGTCCAGAAATTTCCAAAAGACTTTACACCTGTATTAAAAAAACGAGACCCATCCAATCTGCTCCTTCGGAAGATTATATGGCGTTTACTGCCTATAGGTGTGTATTTTTTTAGTAATTGTCGAACGAACAATACACCACCAGTTTTATCTGTTTTCTTGATAGCAAAGTGGGTTTTGGCATTGACGGTTCGTTTCATCTTATGATAGTATTTTGAGATACTCTTGTTTTTCAGCCGTATTACGTTGCCGTCAAAGGATAGCCCTAGATATTCAATAACAGCCTGTCTCTTAGTTCTTTCATCTGTTACTCTTAATCGACCCTCCTCCTTTTTTACTATAAATACAGATGTTTTATCTTCCGCTATTGTTAATTCTTCTTTTGAAATTAATTCCTGAAGAATTGACAAAACCTCATCATGCTTATTGCCATCACAAACTATGATAATATCATCAGAGTATCGCCTGTAATACCCCCCGATAGACCTCAGATAATCCAAAATAGTCCTATCAAAACGCCACATATAGATATTCGCCAGAACTGCACTGATAGGCAAACCTTGGGGGATTCCGAAATTAGATTCGTTTTTATGTATCATGCCATATTTACGAATATCCGCAATGAAATCTTTGTCACAGAATGCAAGAGCATCCTTATCACGAAAGAATTTCATGCTCGACAAAGTTCGCTCCGTAACTTTCGTCTTTTGTTGGCATAAGATTCTTGTGCGATATACATTAAACAATTCTTGTGCGTTCACATATGCAAATCGAGTAACGTGCTTAAAAACCGCATATTCATCTTCAGGCATAGAGTCAAACCCGCTTACCTCTTTCCATGCGGCTTTAAGCATTCTATGATCCAACTTATCGAAAAAAGATTTAATATCAGCAATGATTACTATCTGTTCGCTCAAGGCACCAACTTTGCAAATGTGTACAAAAGCATCTTTGGCAAGATCAATATTGCATTTGTTCCCTTTATCATTTTCTCTAGACAATGAACGATAGGCAATAACACTCTCACCATATCCATAAGTTTTCAAATAATTCTCATATCGCTTCTCCAAAATTTGTCCATAGTAGGAATAAATCTGAGCATCCAGATGAGCAGCATAAGAAATCGGTCTACGCTTGGTTGTTCGTTTTGTTATGCCATCCTGTTCTCTATATCTATGAGAAACCTGTTCTCGTCGTATTAACGGCAAGAAGGAATGATGGGAAATCTTTTGAGGATTCCGGACATAGCATTCAACCTTGTGACGGTCTTTTAGCTCTAGTGGCAGTCCAATATGCGGATATTTCTTAGGTTTAAACCAATCTTTTCGCTTTTTCATATGGAGTAAAAACAAAATAAGCGACCGAATCGGAGTCTCCCACGGTCTGCAGCCCGTGTAGCATTCAATTGATAACCCAAGACCATACAAGGGTCTCACCCCTATGATATTAGAATAATATCATTAACTTTGTCAATAATTCTACTCAAGATGAACAGAACTACAACTTGGTCAACATTATCCGAAGTCTGCAATGTGGTGACTATTCTCGGCTTCCTACTTGAGGTCGCTCAAATAATAGCTCCTTCCATTTGCTTACTTGGAAACGTCATCCTCTTGCACCTTTTTGCAAGAGCGCCTGCGGGAGAGTAGCAGATTTGTTACCTAAAGACATGCTTCAGCTATTCGGTCGCTTACACAATATGATATGCAAAAAACGTGCCAATATGCTTTCTACACAATATCTGCCAAAATGACATATACAACTCTCGCAACAACCAATTGGTATTATTTGGTATTATTTCACTAGTGTCTCTTAAAAAGTGTTAATCAAATTTGAGGTCAAGAGTT
>NZ_CAJMXD010000163.1:0-6394 GCF_905219685.1 Barnesiella sp. CU968 | reverse complement strand
ATTGCTCTTCACTGTTGCGGGAGTCGTGAACACAGCAGTCTCGTCTTTAAGCACATTCGCAACATCTATATTCACATAACCGACAATATATCCCTTAACCCAGCAAGACTCAAAAGCATTGTTGACACTGCCGAGACCTACCTGATAAACTGTCATGGGATTATCCCATGCTCCGGTTCCGATGCCCCCCTCAGGAATTATTACGGGCGGCTGCGCCAGTTCATCGTTGCACGCTCCGAGACCCAGGGTCATCAGAACAAGCATCGAAAGTATGATCTTTATATTTTTCATCTTAATTTATACTTATTATGAATCAATGTATAATCACATTTTCACAATTACACATCTCTCATTGATTAAAATCTGATTCCCACATTGAAGAAGACACGTATGCCCTGGGCATAATAGATCTTGTTGGGGAATTTGTTCACGTTGTAGTCGGTATAGTCGAACTTACCCTCCTGATAGCCGCCTGTCTGGATATTGCGGTTGTTGAGAAGGTTGTTGACATTGAGATTGAAGTTGACAGAACCGAACTTGGTGTAGATCACCTTGCCGATAGAGAGGTTCATCACCCATTCCGAGTTGAGTTTGTCCTGACGAGTGATTTCGTTGCGGCGCTGGATATATTCCTCCTCGGAAGTGCAGAATTTCCAGAGTCCGGGCATCTCTTCATGGCGAGCCGGCGAAAGGTCGATCCAGTTGTCGCCGAACCACTGACCATTCACTTCAAAGAACCATTGTTTGATATTATAGTTCAAGCCGATAGAATAAGCCTGCTGGGGTGTGCCGCCTATATGGTAGTTCTTAAGATAAACGCGGCGTGTCACGTCTTCCTGCGAACCGTTTTCGTAACTGCGCACGCCAAGAGGGTCGTTCTCGTAAGTATAGCGAGAGAATGTTCCGGCAGCTGATACCGAGAGATTGCTTAGAATCTTGTATTCCATACCTAACTCGATACCCTTGTATTCAGTCTCCATACCCGACATCGAGTAGTTCATGAATGTGTTGAGCTGGTAGTCATAGAAACCTGAACGCTTGATGCCGTTCCACATGCGTGTGTAGAAACCGGTCACAGAACCGCGGAAACGCGCATAGTTCCAGGTGTAAGAAAGGTCGGCGGTGAAGAAACGCTCTGATTTGAGACCCTGCACAGAAGTGTCTTTTGTGCGGGGAGAGACATAGCTGTAGTCAGGCATCGGGGCGCGTGTGCCGTATGATGCGTGGGCTGTGAAATAGTTGCGTCCGTCGAGTTTGTAGGTCGCGCCTGCCTTGAGGGCGGCATTGTCGAAAGAGTGGTGCTTGCCGGTGCCGAGTGAGTTCTCGGGTGCGCGGCCGTTCTGCATGTTGCCATGGCGCACGAAGTCAGTGAAACTGACCTCAAGACCATAGTTCACGTTCCAGTGGGCGGTTGTGATCTGGTTCTGCAGCCATGCGCGGGCATTGATGCTGCGGATATTATAGTCATAACCGAACACATCGCCTTCATATACCTTGCGGTTGGGATTGCGCATGTCATTCTGCAGGATATTGGGATTTCCTGCGAAGTCACGTTCCGAGAAGTTGTCGATGTCACGCCAGAACTCACCTCCGAGCAGATCACGCACTGTCTTGTAATAGTGACCGTCGCTGTAGTTCACGCTGAGACCACCCTGAAGCGTCATGTTGTCGTTGATGCGGTGGTCGAGATATGAATTGAACATCCAGGATGTGAGATTCGAATGACGGTTCTCGAGGATATAGCTTGACTGACCTACGAGTTCCGGATTGCGGTCAAACTGCTGACGGTTGAGAAGATTGGTCTGATAGAGACGGTTCCAGTCGATCTGACGGTGAGCCTTGTCTCCTCCCCACCAGTCGGCAACGAAGTCATAAACCTCTTTCTGCGCGGCATAAAGCTCGGGATCGGTAAAGGGGTCCGCGTCGGGAGTGTAATACGACGGGAGATAGCGGTAATAGTCTGGACGCGGGTCGGCAGTCTGATACCAGTTCAGAGCAGAGCTTGAATATCTGTTGTTGCGGAATGCGATACCGGTATTGAGCTGAGTGCCCATCTTGGGTTTCCACACCCAGTTGAAGATTACGGAAGGATCAACGGACTCCACGATTCTCGAAGATTTCTTCTTGCCGTCAAGATAACCCCACGCCGGGTTGTAAAGATTCGTGCCGGCGAGGTCGTAAGCCTCCTGGGTCGCGGCGCTGTTGGTCGCACGCTGCGTGGGGGCACCCCATGCGGTGAGGTTGAGTGAATGATGCTCGTTGAATACCTTCTGGAGACTGAACTGCAGACCGAGTGAGTTGTAGAACGTACCCTCGATTATGCCTTCCGGGGCATATCTGCCGATGATGCTGGTAGAAAACGCCCATCCCTTGGAGTTGAGACCTGTGGAATACTGGAACATCGCTCTGAGCATATAGCTTGAGTTGGTATAAGCCAGACTTCCTTTGAATCCGGGCGCGTATTCCGAAGCATAAGTAGTGAAGTTGCTTGAGCCTCCGATATTGCCGTAGCCGAAAGGAGCAGCGTCAAGACCAATGTCGGTGGAGCGGTTGCGGAATGCGCTTGAGGTCATGCCGCCGAGACCGGAGAAATTGAACCTTCCGCGCATGGCGTCGTTGAAGTTGATACCGTTGATGTATCCGGTGTTCCAGTTCGAGTCATAACCGCGCCAGCGGAAACGGAGAGTGGAGAAGTCATAGTTCGATGTCTGGTAATAGATATCATCGGTGGCGCCAAGGATCGTGCCTACGTTCTGACCGGATCCCTCTTCATCGAGAATCTCCTCCTCGTCGAAAAGGAAGTTGTCGCTGTCGAGAGCCGAACCGTCGAAACCGGAGGGATCGAGTCTGATCTCGCCGATATTCTTTACGATATCTTTGACTATGGTCACGTCCTTATAGGCGTCCGAATAGCCATAGGCTATGATCTGTAGCACATCGGTGCCAGGAGCGGCGTTGGATATGGTGAACGTTCCGTCCGTTCCGCTCGTCACGAAGATTGCCTGGTCGCGCAGAAGGATATTGGCGTCAGCGACAGCCTTGCCTGTGCGGGCATCGACCAAAGTGCCGGTAAGACCCGTGGCGGCAAGCGACGGAAGTGCCATACACAGCAACATCAGCAATGATAATTTAATTCGCATAATTAAAAAGTCTGTTTTAGTATTATTGTTGTCTTTATTCGTTATTTCACAACCTCCTGCACAAGGAAAATCTCCGTCGGCAGATGGTCTGAATAGCCGTTGGTCCACGCCCCGCCGGAGAATGTGCGGTGAGGATAGCCGCGATACTTACCGTCGCTCTGCAGCAGGAACTGCTTGTTGAGCACTTCGGCGCCGCGATATTTCAGCCCGCATGCACCGTCAACAAGATTCTTGTTTACGATAATCTGGTCGAAGAGATCCCATCCGCCGCGATAGATATAGGAACCTATGCCTTTGTCGAGCTTCTCCCAGAAGGGGTTGAAGAAACCGCCGTCAGGCGTGTTCTCGATTTTCTTCACCGCGCCCAGTGTCTCGGCAACGCTCTTGTTGTGAGGGTCGTCATTAAGGTCACCCATAACCACCACACCCATCTTCGGATCGATTTTGTAGAGGGAATCGGCGATCGAGCGGCTCAGCGAGGCGGCTGCCTCACGCAGACAGCTGCTCTCCTTCTCGCCTCCGCGACGCGAAGGCCAGTGGTTCACGATGATGGCGATGCGGCGTCCACCCATCAGACCCACCACACACATCTGGTCACGGGTCTTGAACTTCGGAAGTTCCGGCACCACGAGCCTGTGGTTTGTCACGTTGATGACGCGGAAAAGCTTTGGGTTGTAAAGAAGACCCACATCCACGCCACGCGCATCCGGAGAATCATGATGGCATATCTGGAGATTCCATTCTCTGATAGCATCGGCTTTTACAAGATCCTGAAGCACGGTGATGTTCTCGATTTCGCTCACGCCGATAACCGCAGGACCAATCGGAGTAGTCTTTGTGGTCATCTGCGATATGGCATAAGAGAGATTCTTTATCTTCGACCAATACTTCTTGCCATCCCATTTGTTGGAGCCGGAAGGGGAAAACTCTTTATCGTATTTCCCATTATTGTTTATAGTGTCGAAAAGGTTCTCAAGGTTATAGAAAGCTACACCGAAAGTGCGGTATTGCTTTCGTGTCTGTGCGTTAACGCACAGACACGCTGACACTCCGATCAGGAGTGTCAGCGCCAATGCGGTTAGTCTGTTAAGTTTCATTTGAGGTGGATATGGAGATTAGAAATATTTCACCTCTTCCCCGGTCATAGTGGCAAGCAGGCTGTTGGCAAGACTGCTCGCGCCGAGACGGAAGAGATCATGATTGAGCCATTCGTCGCCGAGAACCTCTTTCACTATTGCATAATAATGAAGTGCCTCTTCTGAAGTGCGAACCCCACCTGCTGCCTTGAAACCGACCTTGTTGCCGGTCTTCTGATAATATTCCTTGATGCACTGACACATCACATATGCCGCTTCAAGCGAAGCCCCTGTATAGATTTTTCCTGTCGATGTCTTGATGAAATCCGCACCGCTGTACATCGAAAGAATTGACGCTTTCTTGATATTGGCGGCGGTCTTCAGACAGCCTGTCTCAAGGATAACCTTGAGTTTCGCATCGCGGCAGGTATGCTTCAGCTCTATGATCTCGTCGCAGAGATCCTCATAATTCTCATCAAGGAAACGTCCCACATTCATCACAATGTCAACCTCGTTGGCACCGCCTTCCACAGCCATTGCCACGTCAGCCACTTTGACAGCATCGAATGTCTGGCTTGAGGGGAAACCGCCCGCAACCACAGCGATGTCAACACCCTCTACGTCAAGATTAGCCTTTACCACCTCTGCGAAATTGCTGTATACACAAATGGCGGCGACATTCTTGAACTGAGGATAATCATTATCGAAATCGTTGACTCTCTGTGTGAATTCAGACACACTCTTCACGCTGTCTTCCGTGCTGAGCGTTGTCAGGTCGATGGAACTGAAAAGGAACTGATATACCTCCGGAGTGGCATACTTCCCTGAATTTTCAACTATCTTCTTTACTTCAGCTGCTACAACCTCGTCATTCTCGATGACCTGGCTTTCAGCAAGTGTCTTCTGGTATCTGTCCATTTTTATGTCGTTTTTTGTCGGTGTAAAAAAATTAAACCTTTATTCTAAAATTGTTTTAACTCGCAAATATATGTAATTCTTTCTTATTAAGGAAATAAATTTACCTATTGTTCGGCATCATTCCGCTTTTTAACATATGATACATGCCATTTGCCATCATTAAGAGTCTGTTCACCGACTTACTCACCTCCCGGAACTATCCTCTCACTCCTGTTTTCCTCTTCTCGGAGCTATTCTGTCGGGATTTTTCGAGAGGAAATCCGCCCAGGACTTCGGACCTTTTGCTATCTGCGGCTTACCGGTCTCGTAGAAATGCGTCAGCGCGGCGGCAAGGGCATCCGTAGCATCGAGAAGATGGGGCATTTTTTTCGACGGGATATTCAGGATATGGCGCAGCATCTCTGCCACGCGCTCCTTGGAGGCGGATCCGGCACCGGTCACCGCCTGCTTGATAGTCAATGGCGCATATTCGGCAATAGGTATGTCGCGGCACAGAGCAGCAGCCATCGCCACACCCTGCGCCCTGCCGAGCTTAAGCATTGACTGCACGTTTTTCCCGAAAAAAGGAGCCTCGATAGCGAGTTCATCGGGAAGATACTGCTCCACGAGTCCTGTTACGCGCTCGAAAATGCGGTGAAGCCGCTTATAATGGCTTTCGAACTTGCTCAACTGGATCACCCCCATCACCACAACCTCCACTTTTTTCCCATTCACGCCCAACACGCCATAACCCATGACATTCGTACCCGGGTCGATACCCATGATTATGCGCTCATATTTCCTTACCTCGTCATTCATCCTCTACATATTACGATGTCCGGTTTCCATTACGACGTCCGGTTCCAGTTACAATGTCCGGTTCCCGACACACTGCTTCCGGGTGTCGTTTCCATTAAAAAATCGTTTCAAACACAGAAGTAAACACCATCGCATCCGGTGCAAAGCGGCGTTCAAAAGCAGCCACAAGCGGGCGCAGACGTTTAGACGTCCAAGCCGCGACATCTTCCATAGACTCGAACTCCCCCTGAAAGGCTACGCACAGAGCCTGGGTTTCACCGGCGGTTTCGCCACCAGCCTGTCTCATCACCGACAGACGGGACTTCCCTTCCGGACCCGCCTTACGCGCCAGCGGCGCGAACCACTCCAGGAACTCCGCGCCCCGATGCGGATCAACCATAAATGTAGCGTTATGTATCAACATACCTGATTATCTGAATACCTGAATACCCGAATACCTCCTCATTCCGCCCCATACATCCC
>NZ_CAJMXD010000162.1:0-6428 GCF_905219685.1 Barnesiella sp. CU968 | reverse complement strand
CTCAGTAACAGCCCAAATCCGACCATAAGTCCTGATAATATATTAAGTATTCTCATTTTTCGATATTTTAGAAATTAAGTCCAACTGTTACTGAATATGTCCGAGGACGCGGATAAACTGCTGTATCAACTCCGTTTCCGCTTTCAGGATCAACGCCTTTATATTTCGTAATGGTAAACACGTTTTGAACCATTGCTGATACATGTAGATTCAGGCTCTTATAAATCTGGCCGAAATCATATGTCAGCTGTAAATTATCCATTTTCAGGAACGATGCGTTTTCAAGATAATAATCGCTTAAATACTGACGGCGTGTAAATCTGGTGTCAAGGAAACTGCGATTCAGATTATTAAGCTGATAATCATTATAACTCATGGTTTCCCAAGCACCTGTATTCATTGCCATGCCGTTAAAGATGTATCCTCCGATATTGGCTCGAAGAGAAGTTGACAAAGACCATTTCTTATATCTCAGGTTTGTTGATAGACCCAAAATCCAATCAGGGGCTGGGGAATGGCAATGATAACGGTCATTTGTTGTTATCTCCCCATCGCCATCCAAGTCCGCATAGAGACCCTCAATAGGTCTGCCTGTTTCCTGATCGTACAACTGCTTGTATAGATAGAATGAATAGGGCGCATAATCTGTGGAGAATACCTGCATCTGGTATGCATCAATCCAAGGACCAACCTCAGTATCAGGACTTGGAGCACCAGGCGTAAGCGTCAGGTTCTTGATGCGTACACGTTGCCAAGCTGCATTTGCAGTCATAGACCAAGACCAATCTTTATTATCTATTAGATGTGCGGTTAACGCAAGCTCTAATCCTTTTGAATCAACATTGCCTACATTCTCAAGCATCAATTTGTCAAAGTTTGTTCCGGCTGGCACAGGAACAGTTGCAAGAAGGTTTTCTGTTTTGCGGGTATAATAATCTGCGGAGAATGTAAACCGGTTTTCAAGTAAAGATATATCAATACCATAGTTCCATGATTTGGTAGTTTCCCATTTCAAATCAGGATTATATGCTTCGGGACGATAGGTATATACCGGATTCCCTCCAAACATATATTGTGCTCCATCAAGACCNGGAGTGTAAACAGGAATATATCCATAGTTTGTAATTCCATCCTGCTGACCGGTAACGCCATAAGATGCTCTGAGTTTAAGGTCATTTACCCAACCACGAAGTGGCTCAAAGAAGTTCTCCTGTGATACTCGCCAAGCAAGAGCTACTGAAGGAAATGTACCCCAGCGATTGTCTTTTGAAAAGCGTGAAGAGCCATCCCGACGAACAGTCGCCGTCAGAAGATAACGGTTCATAAATGTATAATTCAAGCGGCCATAATATGAAATGAGAGAGTGTCGTTGATCTGTTGCCGCGGATGTTGATTGCTGTACACCATCTGCATTAAGAACGGCGTAAAAAGGCGTTGTGTATTTCCAATACTGATAGTCATAACCAAATGTTACATCTACATTTGAGTTAATAGCCTCGAAATCTCGATTATAGTTGGCATATATAGTCAACAAACGATTATAGTTCTTTTGCGGACCGTATTTGTAGTCTCTGCCACCGGTTGTGTAATATGATATGGCTTCTTTAGGAACGTAAATATATCCTTCCCCTTTGGACCAGTCATAACCTCCGGTTGCGTGGAGTCTTAATCCCTTTACCCAACGGATATTCCAATCAACATCAATGTTGCCAATCACTCGATATACATCAGATGTGGATTTGTATTGATTTAGACGACCTAATGCGTTTGCCAAAGCACCTGTTACAGGAATACCGTTGGCATCAATAGCCTCATTATATCCACCAAAAGAATCGTTACCGGAATATACAGGAATAGTAGGATTTAATGTGGCACCGCCCCAGATCGCACCCGTATCAGCGAATCTATTTTTAGAATATGTGCCTTTCAAACTAAACTGGAAACGTAGTTCATCACGGAAAAACGAGGGTGTAAGATTCAGATTACCTGTGAATCGCTTTGCGTTGTCGGTTTTGAGAATACCATCCTGATAATATGCTCCGGCCGATACACGGAATGGCAACCACGACGTGGCTCGTCCTGATACGCTAAGATTATTATCTGTACCAAAAGCTGTCTGATAAATCTGATCATTCCAATTTGTACGGCTATTGCCAAGAAGAGATTTCTGACGATCTGTACCTAATTCATTAACTATGCCAATAAATTCATCGGTTGAGAGCATATCGGAAGTCTTGGTCTTGGTCGATATAGAATTTGTCGTTTGGAACGAAACTTTGATACCGTCACCTTTGCCTTTCTTTGTCGTGATAATAATGACACCATTAGATGCACGGGAACCATATATGGCTGTTGAAGACGCGTCTTTAAGAATCGTCATGCTTTCAATGTCATTGGGATTTATCAAGCTCAGGAAATTACCACTACCAGTTACAGAACCGCCTACTTCCATTGGAACTCCATCAAGAACAATGAGAGGATCATTTGAAGCATTGAGCGATGCACCGCCACGCACGCGGATTGTCGAACCGGAGGTTGGGGAACCACCTCCGTTTACAATCTGCACACCTGCAATCTTGCCATTAACAAGTTCTTCAGGCGAGGAAATCATACCTTTGTTAAAATCCTTCTCACTGACTGTAGATACAGACCCAGTGAGGTCATCCTTTTTCCTCACGCCATAACCGATGACTACAACCTCATCCAAAATTTCGGAATTCGGTTTCATCATAATATTCATCACTTCAGATGTGATATCCACCGTAAGATTGTCATATCCTACATAGGAAATCAACAATTGTTTTGCACTGTTAGGCACATTTAGGATAAAGTGTCCATCGATGTCAGTTGCGACACCTATTGGCTCTCCTACAACTTTGACCGTCGCACCGATAAGCGGTTCTCCAGTCTCATCACTGACAGTACCCGTAACTGTCCTTTGATTTTGTGCGAATGCCGAAACGGGTATAAAGAGAATTGTGAGGATGAGCCCCAACAACCAACTCTTTATTTCGGAGGCACAAACTGCTTTGTCCATTAGAAATGTATTGTTGTTTATTAAATTATTTAAGGTGATCAAATGGTATTAGCCATTTCCGAACAAACTAAAAATCAATCTTTCTTACCCTATTAATTATACCTGTCTGAGATATTGCAAAGTTAGATTAAACGACTATATTATAGTGTCTGTTATAGGACAATATATACAACACATTGGACAACCCGGATCAAAAACTGCGTTACATCTACTTTTTGTCCTACTTTTTGTCTATGGTTTCATCATCAGATTGATATTGGCTTGGCTTTACTCCAAACTGATTTTGAAAACATTTTGAAAAATATGATGGAGTCTTGAAGCCGACCATATAACTTATTTCTGAAACGGTAAATCTGTGTTGGCTTAAAAGCATTGCTGCCTTTTGAAGCCTTACACGTCTGATGTAATCAAGAGGAGCCAACCCCATATATTTTTTTATAAGACGATACAGCTGTTTTGGGGCAACATCACTTTTTTCACATAAAAGATTTACATTCAAATCCGGATCGGAAATGTTATCCTCTATTATCTTAGCGATTTTTGCAAGCATCTTCTCATTTGTGGATTCAGCTTCTATCGGTTTTGATTCCGCCTCGGTTATGGCCTGAATGCGAACTTTTTCCTTTATGTCTGTTCGTGATTTTAAAAATTGGTTTATCCGTCCAAGCAATGCAGATGGCTCAAATGGTTTAGTCATGAAAATGTCTATGCCCAATTTGATACTCTCATTTTCTGTCTTGTTGTCAGATTTGGCTGTTAACATTATTATTGGAATGAATGCCAACCGAGGGTTTTGTTTAAGTAATTTCACCATATCAAGACCACTCATAATAGGCATCATTTCATCTGCGATAATAAGGTCGGGGATAAATGATGAAGCGATTGCAATGCCTGAGCGTCCATTCTCAGATGTAATACATTTATACTTATCTTTAAGGACATCTGTTATAAATCCTGCAATTTGTGAATTATCTTCAACGATGAGTATTTTCGGCTTACAATTATCCTCAAGCGACACGACTTGTTGGTCTTTAGGCAACAACTTTTTAGTTATTGGTAAAGTTACGACAAATGAAGTTCCTTGCCCCTCCTTGCTGAACAGACTAATATTGCCGTTCATGAGCTCAAGATATTTTTTTATGAGATATAACCCTAAACCGGTACCTTCTTTTAATTTAGAGGTAGATGGAGCTCTGAACATCCTCTGAAAAACCAATGGCTGGTCTATATCTGAAATCCCAACGCCATCATCAGATACAACAATTTCAACGTGATCTTCGTGTGGACTTATGCCAAATGAAATTGTTGCTCCATCGTCAGAATATTTACAAGCATTTGACAGCAAGTTTGTGATAACAGATTCAAACTTTACAGCATCAGCTTCAATTAAAATCTGAGGTACAGAGGAATGGAATATAAAGTTTTTCTGCGGATTATTCTCTTTGAATATCTCAAAGACTCCTTTGCAAAACTCGACCGCATCAAAAATAGAAAGTATCAATAAGTTCTCATCGGTGTCTTCAAGATGTTGCAGTTCCAGAGTGCGGTGAATCATATTGTTCAAACGCACAGCATTATCATAGACAACTTCAAGGTTTTTTTTGTTCTCCGGATCCTTTGTTTTCTCTTTCATCAAACTAACCGGACCAAGAATCATAGACAATGGTGTTTTAAGGTCATGGGATATTGTTGAAAGAAATGATAACTTTCGTTCCACATTTTCCAAAGCCGATTGCCTTTCCTGTTCTTGTAGAGTTCTGCTGTTCTTTTTACGCATATACCATACAATCCAATATATAACCACAATTGCAATGGATATATATGCCATTATCGCCCACCAAGAGAGTGCCCAAGGGGATTTAACCTTTAAGGGTACAGCAATTGGATCCATCGGAGAACCCACGGCTTTAACCAAGACATTGTATTCACCCATTTTTAGGTCTGAGAATGTTATTATATTAGTCCCTTCTGGCATTACAATCCATCCTCCTATTGTGTCAGTTGGGGATTCTGCAAGTTTATACATGTAGCGATGTACAGACTCTGGAGAATAATCAAGAGAACTAATGACAAGTGTTATGTTTCCACCATAAGGTATTGTCATTCCGTTGGTTCCTCCCTTTATATCAGATAAATTCAAATGTCCTTCACCTCTGTCATTTAAGACCATTCGAATAGTCTTATAGTCTGTGGAATTATCGGTAATATTATTAGCAACCTCAAGTATCTCATCAGTTCCCCCAAGATAGACCTTGTTATTCAAAGTATCTTCATATACGGCAGTATAGGATTTTTGTGGAATTGGCAGTAAATTAGCCTCTAATGTTAGTCCATTGATATTCCAAACATTACTTTGGGTAGAAATCCACATTCCATTTCCTACTTTCCCAAGAGCTAAAACAGTTTCATCACTGTTTGTATGCGGAAATTTTACTATATCATATTTATCGTTCTCGGAAAAAATAATAACTCCGCCTTTAAACGCATACCATATTCTGCCCTGATTATCTGAACTTATATTTGTCGGGTATCCTCCTGTTAAATCAAAAATATCATATTTAATGACTTTGTTTGAAGTAGGAGAGAACTTAGTTAATGTGTTATCTCTGAACAACAAAATCCAAATATTACCCCCCTGATCTTTAACTACGTCGTTTACAAGATTGTTAGACAATTCTAAAGACTTATTTTCAGCATTTATAGACATATCTGAAACAATTGTCCTATCCGAACTATTGAATTTTTTCTTATCAACGTAATGAAGGCCATTCAGAAAACTTCCTATCCAAAAGTGTGTATCATCTTCAATTAAAGCATATACCCAATTAGAATTGTGTTCTCCTTGTTTGTCAACGATATAGAATACATCAAACGTATCATTTTTTTCTATTAAGTCTATTAATGCCGGCATCTGTTGCAAACCATATATTATTTTCAGCATCTTCATGTATAGCACGAACTCTATTGTGTGAAAGTGAATTAGGTAAATCGGTATGTCTATACCAATGAGGTGTAGAATCATACGACAGGCGTATCACTCCGTTGTTTCCAGCAAACCAAAGATTGTCCTTAGTATCTCTATATATTGAATGAATTTCATTCCCTTCTCCCGAATGGGCAAGAGCACTTAATTCAATAGTACGTAAATAATTTGAGTTAGATGCTATAGAGAAACCTCGTTCATGTCCAGCCCATACGTTATTTTGAGAATCAGAATATATGCACCAAATTTCATTATCTGCAAGGCTCAGTTCCCGTCTTGAATCATGTCGATAATGTTTTATGCACTCTTTTGACATATCAAATACTCCATCCACTGGCGTCTCTTAAAATCTGTTAATGCGAAATTGTTAAACTCTGTATTCATGTTGGTTACGCGATTTTCTGGCCT